>JBLMXO010000397.1:0-13362 GCA_050257815.1 Actinomycetota bacterium | reverse complement strand
CGTTCATCAATCCATGCTTGGCGTTGGTCGGATTGAAGTGACCACCCGCCGTCTTGAAGTCGGGTGCGTCGCATTTGCCCACGGCATGGATGTGGAAGGCGTGCTCGCCCGCCGGTACGCCGACGAGGTTGAGCTTGATGAGGAGCCCGCTCGGGGTGTCGGTGAGGGTCGCGGCGCCAATGGCTTTGCCGCTTGCGTCTTTCAGTGTCGCTTTGGCGGTTTCGGCATGGGCCTGCGTGGCAATAGCCAGACCTGCACCAAGCAAGACCGCCAGAGTCGAATTCCGTAGCATTATTCTCTCCTGTTCCGAGCCCCCGCGTAAGGCACGCTCAACTAACCATCGCGACCGCGGTTGGGTTCGAACTAAGGGAGGGCTCGCTTACGTCCGCCTTACGGTCGGAGGGCGGCTAGCGCGTGATGACGCCGCAGGCGATGCCAGCGCCGGCATTGCCGTCCGGGTCGGTCTTGTAGTCGTCGGCGTTGACGTGGATCACGATTGACGAGCCATCAGTGTCGAGCAGCGCGGCCTCTTGGGCGATGGTCACCACGGGGTCGAGGAACTCGACCTCGAGCTTGCCATCGGCAGGCACGTGAATGTTGGACAGATCGCCAGCATGCGGTCCTTCCGGATTCATGATGCCGTGCTTGGTCTGATCGGGATTGAAGTCGGGGCCGGCAGACTTGAAGTCGGGCCCCTCGCATTTGCCGACGGCGTGGATATGCAGCGCATGCACGCCGGGCTGCACCGCCGTCAATGTGAGGTCCAAGAGCGCGCCGCTCGGCGTGGCGGTGAAGACCGCGCGCCCCACGTCCTTGCCGGCGGTGTCCTTCAAGGTCGCAAACGCTTTTTGCTCAGGAGGGGCCTTGTCTTCGCCTGAGGCCGCGACTGCCAGCAGCAAGACTGCCGCAATCGCCACCCCAACGATGAGAGCTCTCCGGCCCATGGCTTCCTCTAGCGCGGCAGAGCGGCCCAATAATCCATGTCGAGCACGACGCCGTCCTCGTGGCTGCCGTCGGCTTTCAGTCCAGGGAAGTCGGCGCAAGCGCGGTCTTTGACGGCGAAGGTGCGTAAGCGGAGCGCGCCCATGTCGGAGCGGCCCGGCAGTTCGGCTTTGTCGAGCACCTCGGTCCAGGCATAGATCGTATCGCCGGCAAAGGAGGGAGCGACATGGCGCGCGCCGTTCAGCCCGAGAATGTGGAAGGCGTTGGCGAGGCCATTGAAGCTCAAGCTCCGCGCAATCGAGATGATGTGCCCGCCATAGACGAGGCGGCGGCCGAAGCGGCCCTTGCCCTCGACATGCTGGTTGAAATGAACGCGTGCCGTGTTCTGGAACAGGCGCGTGGCAAGTTGATGCTCGGCCTCCTCGATGGTCTGCCCATCGACATGGTCGATCTTCTCGCCGACCTCGTAGTCGCACCAGCGCTTGGGCGAGCCGGCGAGCGCATAGTCGTAATCGACGAGGTCAAGAGACGGCAACGCAGCGCCAAGTGTCTCCGGTTCGATGCTCGAGGCAAGCTCGGGCACCACGGGGGTCGGCGCGGGAGCATTGAGGTCGCGCTTGTTGACCATCACCCAGCGCGCATAGGAGAGCACGGGGTGACCGCGCTGGTTCTTGCCGGTCGAGCGCACGTAGACGGTGCCGCTCTTCTTGTTCGAGTTCTCCTTCACTCCGATGACCTTGGAGGTCGAGGCGAGCGTGTCGCCGGGATAGACCGGCGCAATGAAACGGAACTCGGCATAGCCAAGATTGGCGATGGCATTGCGCGAGATGTCCGGCACCGTCTTGCCGATGACGACGTGGAACACGAGCATGTCGTCGATCGGCGAGCGCGGATAGCCGATCTTCTGTGCGAAGGCATCGGAGGACTGCACGGCGAAGCGTGACCCATAAAGCGCGGTGTAAAGGCTGACGTCACCGACCGTCACGGTGCGGGGCGTCGCGTGCACGATGTCCTGGCCGAGGGTAAAATCCTCGAAGTAATTGCCGGTGACGGTCTTGTCGATCAGCTGGTCTTTCACGTCGTTCATGAGGGTGTTGCGAGTCTCAATCCGATGATGGAGGCGAGGAGCGCGCCGAGGCAGATCATGCGGAGCGCCGTCATGGGTTCGTTATAGACGAGGATGCCGACGATGACAGTCCCCGCCGTGCCGATTCCGCCCCATACCGCGTAGGCGGTGCCGAGTGGTATCTCGCGGACGGCGCGGGTCAGCATGAAAAAGCTCATGACGATGCAGAAGACGAATAACAGCGTAGGCCAAAGCCGGGTAAAGTTCTCGGTTAGCTTCATGACCGAGGTGTAGCCGATCTCAAACAGGCCCGCGAACACGAGATAGACCCAAGCCATAAAGTTATGCCCCTCTGCTTTTTTGGTTGGTGAGATGCGCCGGCCCGTCAGGCGATGCGGACCATAATTTGCGGGCGTGTTTCTGTCACCCCTGGTCCGCCGCGGGACCTGGGGCGGCGCGCGGGAAGAGGAGGCGCTGGTAGAACCAGCCAATGCCGATCAGCACCGCGCCGAGCCCAAGGAAGGAGAGGGCGCGGTAGATGCCGGTCAAATCCGACATGTCGACAAAGAATACCTTGAACACGGTGAGCATAACCACAGCGGCCGAGGCCGCGCGCAAGGGAAGCGAGCGGTACCAGATCCCGGCGGCGAGCAGCGCCACACCGAAGGTGAGCCATACGGCAGAATAGGCATATTGCTCGGCGTCGGAGATCGAGCCCGAGGTCAGCACCGGGCCATGGAACAGCCGGGAGACTTCGAGTGTGAGGTAAGCGAGAGCAAGCGCGAGCGCGACCGCAAGCGCCGTCAAGCTGTACCAGCGGGGCCCCGTCTTGCGCGTCATGTAAGAAAGAAGGCCGGCGAGCGCGGCGGGGATGCCGTAGCCTAACAACACCAGATTGATGAAGCGTGGGCCTACTGGGCCACCCATGACCAAGGGGTTGGCGCTGATACCAAGACCAAACACGATGGTGATGAGCAGGATGATGGCGAGCAGCCGTGCGCCGACGAGGTGGACGACGCTGCTGCTCTTCTCTCTGATGCGTTCGAGTCCGATCAGAACGGCGAGCAAAAGCGAGACGTCCATGCCGATCTCGGCGAGGTCGCTGTCGATGACGTTGGGATCGGTGTGCGCGACGAAATGGTGCACCTCAACGACTACGAGCAGCACGGTGAAAAGGATTGCCGCAGCGTCGATGATGCGCACCGGCAGGTCGTCGGCGTGGCGTCGGAGCATGTAGCCTGCGAGCCAGAAGGACGCGGCCGGGATGCCGTAGCCATAGAGCAGCCAGTTGAAGATCGGGCGGGAGCCGACATCGCTCACAATTTGCGGGTCCCAGATGATGCGCCCGAGCACGGCGAGAGTCACAGCCGCGGCAAGCCAGCGGAAGGCGGTGAGCGGCCGTTTCTCGGCGATCCAGGCGACGCCCGGCACCATCAAGGCGAGGGAAACCGTGAGCCAGCCTTTCTCCAGCGCGAGGCTCAAGGCAAGGGCGAGCGAGGCAATCGCGCCGGTGGCGAAGATTCCGCTCGCGAGTCCGTTTCCGCTCTCTTCCCTCTCGCGCTTGGTCAGCATCTCGGTGGCGAGCGCGAAGACCCCGGCAAGCACGACCGCCGCTCCGGCAAAGGGGATCGACCGGTCGAAGCCGGCGATGCGGTAATAGAGCGCGATGAGGATGGCGATTGGCGCGAAGACTGCGGAGCCCGCCCAAAGCGCCGAGATGCGCCGCCGCTCTTCAGGCCCTTGGGCAAGAAAGCCCGACACGAGGAAAAGAGCGCCAAAGGCGCCGCCCAGGGTGAGCGGCGTGCCGAAGAGATAGTCCTCGGGCTTCCACAGGCTGTCAGGCACTGGCCCGTTGGGCAGTCCAAGCATCGCTACGTCAAAGTCGATCGACCAATGCCAGAAGATGGCGACGACGAAGATCGCAGCGATCGGTACGGCGAGCGTCGCAGCATCGGTACGCCAGGCGATGGCAAGCGTGGCGACGACAAGGACACAGAAGAGGAGCAGCGCCAGACTGTCGTGCCCGGTCGACAGAACGAGCAACGTCGCGGCGAAGAGATAGGCGGCAAGCGAGCCTGAGGAGAGGAGGTCGATCTGTCCGCGTGCCGAGGGCGGCCCGAACAGGAAACCAGAGACGATGAGAGCGGCGCTGAGCGCGAAGCCGATGGCGACGTGGAAGACGTGCTCAGGCAGCGAGTCGAGCTCGCCGATGCCGGGTAGAGTCCAGAGCACGCTTGCGACCACAGCGCTGATGGCAAGCCAGCGCCAAAGCCGGGTCCGGGCGAGCATGAATGCCGCGGCCGTCACCACAGCGAGGTAGAGGTAGAGGGCAAGATAATTCGGCGTTTCGGTCGAGACGATGAGCGGGGTGACGAAGGCGCCGATCAGGCCGAGGCCCGCGAGCGCGGGACCGTGCAGGACGGCCGCGGCGAGAGTGCCAAGCGCGACTAGGCCGAGGAGGATGAAGGCGAGCCCTGCGTCGATGAAATGATAGAGCGCATAGGCGGCATAGACATCGGCATAAGCGATGGCCGTGCCGGCTGCGGTGAGCACGCTCGGGATATGCGCCTTGGGAAGACCGGCAAGCCCGGTCTTGATTTCGCGCCGCCTGGTCCATTCGCCGGCGCCGATCAGGACGAGCGCAATGACAGCGCCAAGCAAGACGCGGGTGCCAGGGCCGAACCAGCCCTGCTCGATCGCCTGACGCACCAGGAAGAAGCCGCCGAGCGCAAGCGCGATGCCGCCAGCCCACACCACCCATTGCGTGCCGAAGCGCTCTTCTAGACTTGCCCTCGGCTTTGCTGGCGCTGTCGGCGGAGGAGCAGGCGTCGGGGTGGGTTCCGCTGGAGGCGCCTTTTCCTCTGGTCTTTCCTCGCCCTTCGCTTCGGGCTCTTTGACCTCCGGCAACGGCTCCCAGGGAGGGGGAGCAGCAGGCACAGTGGGGGCAGGAGCCGGCGAAGGCGCTTCACCGGCAAATCCGGCGAGCTTCGCTTCGATACCGGAAAGGCGGACCTCGAGCCGCTTCAGCCGCTCGCGGGTACCGAGCGCCATGACGAAGCCGACAATGGCAAGCACCGGAAAGGCGATCACCACAATGATGAGAGTGGTGAAGAACGGGTCCATCATTTCAGGCCTGAGGCTGACGGACGAAGCCGATCGCGTGGCGTCCGCATTTCCGCGGCGCTTATCTAGCCCAAGGGCGGGCTCAAGGGGAAGGCGAGGTTGGGAGGAGCTTGGTTTGCGCCGGGGAGAAGGCGCGGAAAAGTAAAATGGCGACCCTCACTTTCGTGAGGATCGCCATCAAATCGAAAGATCGATCGCTAATTAAGCGCGGTCGAGCTCGGCCGGAAGATAGCTCGTCACTTCCATGCCAGCCTCGGACTCGGTGATCTCGGGTTTCAGCCACTCTTTCATGTTCGTCTCCTTCAGTGAACTTCTCAGTTCGGTGAACTTACGAATAGGATAATGGCGATTGGCGATGGACACCGCATGACTCGTCCGTGAAAAACCCCTGAATGCCACATTAAGAAATTCTGACAGGAAGACTCGCAAGAGTCCCTGGAATTCCGCGATTTTCGGCCCACGGCCTCACCGTCCCACCGCCTGGCGGGGGGACAAGGCCCTAGATTCCCCGTTTTGCGCAGCGGCTATTGGAATAGCAGCACGGCGTTGGCCAGGGTCTTGTAGATGCCCCAGGCCAGAGGGATGCCGACAAAGCTCCAGGCGAGCAGAAGCTTGATGCCGTTCGCATCGGAGACGTCTTCAGGTTCTTTAGCCATGTTCCGTCCCCCCTTTAAGCGCTCGCCTCTTCCAGATGGTGGCGTTCATGCACCGGGTGCATGAAGAAATTGCAGAGGAAGCCCACGAACAACATGCCGGCCATGATGTACATGGTCACCGAATAGGCGTCCGCCTTCGCCACGCCGTGGTCGATCTGATACTCGCGGATGTAGTTCACCAGCACCGGGCCAAACACGCCCGCCGCGGACCAGGCGGTTAGAAGACGTCCATGAATGGCGCCGACATAGCGCGTGCCGAAAATGTCCTTGAGATAAGCGGGAATGGTCGCGAAACCGCCGCCGTACATGCTGATGATGATGCAATAGAACAACACGAACAGGACAATGTTGTCGGTTCTGCCGGTCCAAGGGACGGCGGCATAAAGAGCCATACCAAGCAGGAAGAACACCATGTAGGTGTTGCGCCGGCCGATATAGTCGGAGGTCGAGGCCCAGAAGAAGCGCCCGGCCATGTTGAAGATCGAGAGCAGTCCGACGAAGCCTGAAGCCGCCACCGCGCTGATCCGGCCGGGGAACATTTCCTGGCTCATGGCCGAAGCCTGGCCGAGCACGCCGATGCCAGCCGTGACGTTGAGGCAGAGGACGCCCCACAGCAAGTAGAACTGCACCGTCTTCAGCGCGGTATCGACATGGACCTCCTTGTCGGTCACGAGCTTCTTCGGCTGAGCCGGCGGCACGTAGCCAGCGGGCGCCCAGCCGGGCGCCGGTACGCGCACGATGACGGCGCCCATCATCATGAAGAACATATAGAGGAGACCGAGCACGATGAAGGTCTTGGCCACGCCGATGTGGGTGGGGGTGGAGAACAGCGACATAAGCCAAACCGAGAGCGGCGAGGCGATGAGCGCGCCGCCGCCAAAGCCCATGATGGCCATGCCGGTCGCCATGCCAGGCCGGTCGGGGAACCAGGTGATGAGCGTCTTGACCGGGGAGATATAACCGATGCCGAGCCCGCAGCCGCCGATCACGCCATAGCCGAGATAGACAATCCAGAGCTGGTGCAGGTAGACGCCGAGTGCCGAGATGAGAAAACCGCCGCCGAAGCACAGAGCCGCGGTAAACATCGCCTTGCGCGGGCCGACACGATCGAGCCAAGTGCCAGTGAAAGCAGCGGCAAGCCCCAGGAACACAATGGCGATGGAGAAGATCCAGCCGAGCTCGGTGAGCTTCCAGTCATTGGGCGCCGATTCGGTGATGCCGATCAGTTTGGTCATCGGGAGGTTGAACACGCTGAAGGCGTAGACCTGGCCGATGCAAAGATGCACGCAGAGCGCTGCCGGGGGCACGAGCCAACGGCTGAAGCCCGGTTTGGCGACGGTGTGCGCCCGGTCAAGCCAACCCGAGACGCCCGAAGAATCGGCGGTAGCGACGCTCGCCATGTTTAATCCCCCCTATGATGCTTGTCGCTTTTCTTATTTGTCTGCAGTCTGAACGGCCTTTGCCGCGACTGCAAGGCCTTGGCTGTTGCAATCCGTCGCGCCCAGTTAAAGCACGCGCAAACGGACCGACGCAGATTTCCCCCCGGGTTGATTGCAACAAACAGATGACACCGAGGTGACATCCTTCGCGTTGGGCCCTTGGCTGCCCGCCCGAAGGTGACCGCGAGGTAACATGACAATCGCGTGACCCCAGGCTAGTGTTTGCGCCTTGCGCAGGGGTATCCAGCCCGGCAGCGCGGTCGCGGGTGCCCCGCTGACACGGTTTCGCCGCATAGGTTGTTTTCTTACCCGTCCGGCGCGTGCAACCAGACAGGGTCCGGTCCTATGTCAATCAAGCTTGGCACCGTTTCGGGTGCCGTTCTTTTTGCCTTCTCGTGCTCGCTGCTTCCGGCTCTCGCCGGGGAGATCACCGAGCTTGAGAAGCGGAACTGCCCCAACGACTACCACGCGTTCTGCAGCGAATATGGGCTTGGCACCGAGGGCTTGCGCGCGTGCATGTCGCGCAACATCAAGAAAGTCTCGAAGCCTTGCGTGTCGGCGCTCGTCGCCGCCGGCGAGATGACCCAGGCGCAAGCCGACAAGCTCTCGGGCCGGGGAAAGACGACGAAGAAGGCCACCTACAAGGCGTCGAAGCCGAAGCCGAAAGCGAAGCCGAAAAAGAAGAAGCACTGACCGGCACGCGCCCGATCCTGCCGACCACGCACCGGCCTGACGGATCGGGACAAGGGGCGCTCGCGCATTCCGCTCGCGCCGCCTTGTCGTCACTCTCCCCGCGCCGTGAGCCAATGATCCTATCCTGCAGGACATCGGCTCGCAATCTTCTCAGTCAGACCGCCGACGTGGAACGCGACTCTTCGATCAGGCGCTCTTCTTGAATTTGGTCGCCTCCTCCGAGCCTTTGGTCGTGTCGCCGGCTGTGTATGAATGCGCTCCAGCGCCTGCGAGCTTGCCCTTATCGACGATCAGATACTCGGTCCTGATCGGCTTCTTGGCGAAATAGCTCTCGAGGATCTCGCGCACGCCAGCGGCGTAACGCGCTTGCGCCGAGAGTGAGGTGCCCGAGACGTGCGGCGTCATGCCGTGATGGGGCATCGTGCGCCACGGATGGTCGCGCGGCGCCGGCTGCGGGAACCAGACATCGCCCGCATAGCCGGCAAGCTGACCGCTCTCGAGCGCCCGCACCACGGCATCGCGATCGACGATCTTGCCGCGCGCCGTGTTCACGAGATAAGAGCCGCGCTTCATCATGCCGATCAGCTTGTCGTTGAACAGGCCTTCAGTCTCAGGGTGCAGCGGCGCGTTGATGGTGACGACATCGCAGACCTTCACGAGCGATTCCACCGTCGGGTGATAGGTCAAGCCCAACTCCTTCTCCAGTTTCTCAGGCAGGCGATGCTTGTCGGTGTAGTGGAGCTTCACGTCGAAAGGCTTCAGCCGCTTGAGCACGGCCAGACCGATGCGCCCAGCGCCGACCGTGCCGACATTCATGCCTTCGAGGTCGTAAGCGCGCTCGACGCAGTCGGCGATGTTCCAGCCGCCTTTGACCACCCATTGGTAGGATGGGATGTAGTTGCGAACGAGCGAGAGGATCATCATCACCACGTGCTCGGCGACGCTGATCGAGTTGCACCAGGTGACCTCGGCGACGGTGATGCCGTGCTTCATCGCGTCTTCGAGATCGACGTGATCGGAGCCGATGCCGGCAGTGATGGCGAGCTTGAGCTTCTTCGCCTTGGCGAGCCGCTCCTTGGTCAGATAAGCCGGCCAGAACGGTTGCGAGATGACGATTTCGGCATCGGGCAGCTCCTTCTCGAAGACCGAATTTGGGCCGTCCTTGTCCGCGGTCACCACCAAGGTGTGGCCGGCATCTTCGAGGAACTTCCTGAGCCCGAGCTCGCCCGACACGCTGCCGAGCAGAGCGCCCGGCTTGAAGTCGATCTTGCTCGGCGTCGGCAGTGTCATGCCGTCGGGATAGCGGTCGAGCTTGGGGATCTGATCTCTGGCATAGGCCGGCGGATAACCGTCGACCGGATCGTCGTAAAGAACACAAAGCACTTTGGCCATGGCGCCACTCCTTCGATGAGGCGACACGGCGGCAAGAGGTTGCTCCATCCGCACAAGCGCTGGATCGAGCAACGAATGCCCCCATGTCGCTGTTGTACGGATCTAGGCGATTATACAACGCCCGCCCGATCCAATGCGTTTCCTTTCCTTGGCGCGCTGTTGTCACGCTCAGCTGTTACTTTATGGATACAGCTTGTCGCCAGCGGCCGCGACGATCAAGGCGGCTAGCCCAATGAGAGGCGATCGGGCCTCTCTATCGCGCGGGCTTCTGGACAAACGAGCTTCGGGCTGAAATGGTGCGGCGCACCATTCTCGATAGGAGTTCGGCCTTGCCTTTACCGAAGAGCCTGGTTGACGGGCATACGCGCTTTCGCCGCGACGTACACGCCAAGGACCGTGGCCGCTATCGGCAACTCGCCGAGCTCGGCCAGGCGCCAACCGCCATGGTAATCGCCTGCTGCGATGCGCGCGTGGACGTGTCGGCGATTTTCGACGCGGAAGCCGGCGCGCTTTTTATCATGCGCAATGTCGCCAATCTCGTTCCGCCTTACGAGCCGGAGGGCAAGTATCACGGCACGAGCGCCGCGGTCGAATATGCGGTGACGGCATTGAAGGTGCCGCATCTCATCGTGCTCGGGCATTCTCACTGCGGCGGCGTCGCTACGTACCGGCGCGGCGTGCGCGACAACGTGCCGGAGCACGGCTTCATCGGCCGCTGGCTCACGCTGCTCGATAACCTGCCACTCATCGAAAGCGACACCTTCGCCTATGGCGACGAGACGGCCTTCGAGTTCGCCGCCGTGCGCTCATCGATCGCCAATCTCGCCAGCTTTCCCTTCATCCAGAAGCGCATGAAGGAGGGAGTGCTCGAGCTGCATGGCCTCCATTTCGATCTCGGCAGCGGCCGGTTGATGGTGCTCGAGGAGGGGACTGGCCGCTTCAAGGGACTCGGCGAACCGTAGGCAGCTCCTTCATCGGTTCGATGACGATGTCCCCGTCACGACATCACGTCGTCCCGGTAGAGGCCATCACGAATGCAGCTGACCGCCCGCACGCGAGTTGCCTCGCGCAGGCGGAGGCTTGCGTTTGCAGGCACGGCACGCGTGCTGCTTCGCAGTGTCGGACATCGGTCAGCCTGGCCAGCAGAGTCTGACGTAGATCAGATCGATTGTAAGGCAGGCGTAATCTGAGCAACACACTGTCAACAAATACCCGCCCGGGAAATGGACTCGGCGGGATCGTACAAGAATGAGGGACAACAAGAAAATCTGGCTGGTGAACGTCTCGCGGCGTTCAGTCTTGCAGGGGGCTATCAGTGCCGTCGTGGCCTCGCCAATGATTTTGGCGATGGCAAATCGCGCGGCGGCAGCGAAGATGTCAAAGGCTTCAGTCGGGTATCGCAACGCGCCGAATGGAAGCCAGAGCTGCGCGAATTGCAGGCTCTTCGTAGCGCCATCCTCCTGTCAGGCTGTTCAAGGGTCAATCAGCCCAAAGGGCTGGTGCAAGATTTACGTCGCCAAGTAAGGCCCTTTCACGCTGGGCGCGTTCGCCACGATTGGGGTAGGGGCAGTGCTGCGCTCCAACGCAAGAAGCGAGGCGATCAAGACACGGGACCTTCGGGCAGCCGCCGGCGAAGGCGACCGAGGCAGAAGCGCAGTTTTTGCATTTGCGGGCTCGACGGCCGTCGCACTGCTCTTGGTGGGTGCCGCGACCGTGCTTGCCCCGCAACCGGCGACCGCATTGCCGAGCTTTGCCCGCCAGACCGGCCAACCTTGTTCGACATGCCACTCTGCTTTTCCCCAGCTGACGCCGTACGGCCGGCGCTTCAAGCTCGAGGGTTACACGGCGGGGGGAACGCGTTGTGGTCCGGCCGATGAGCTCGCCGAGAGGGAACTTCAGATTCCGATCGCCGGGATGACCGTTCCCAATTTCACCCACATCCAGAAGAAGCTTGACCCAGCAGATACTCCGAAGGGCTTCAGCACGAACGATAATACGTTCGACGAGGCGTCGAGCCTATTTTTCGGAGGCCAAATCTATTGCAACTTTGGAGCCTTCGTGCAGGGCACCTACGAGCGCCCCGGCAGCAGTTGGTTTTTGGACAACACCGATATCCGGTACGCCAACAAATTCAAATTGGGCGGAACGGATGTGGTTTACGGCGTCACCGGGAACAACAATCCCACGGTTCAAGACCCCTGGAACACGACTCCGGCCTGGTCATTTCCTTTCGTCGCAGCATCCGATGCGCTCGCGCCGGTTCCTTCCGCAGGAACGATGATTGAAGGCACGTTCGCGGGCCGCGTGGCGGGCGCTGGCGCTTATATCTTCGCGAACGACAGTCTTTATCTCGAAGCGACGGCTTACGGCACTTTCGACACGAAGACGTTGGAAGCGCTCGGGCTCGACCCGACCGATCCCGCAAGCCGTTTCGATGGCTTGGCCCCTTACTGGCGCGCGGGCTACGAGAAGGACTGGGATAAGTACTCGGTCATGTTCGGGACCTTTGGCATGTTCGCCAACGTCGCCCCAATCGGAAACCAGTCCGCCCCAACCGATAAGATCACGGATGTCGGCGGCGATGCCCAGCTTCAGTACATTGGCGAAGTGCACGCATTGACTGCACGGATCGCTTACATCTTTGAACACCAGAAGCTGAACGGCAGCCAGCCACTAGGGCTTTCCTCCAACTCGAGTGACGACCTCAATAGCTTCAAGGTATCGGGCTCGTACGTTTACAACGGCGTCTGGAGCTTTACCGCGGGCTACTTCAACGTCTGGGGCGACGCCGACCCGTCACTTTACGGCGATTCACTATCGCCGATGCACTTAGGTTCGCCGAACTCGAACGGCTGGATCTTCGATTTGGCGTGGATCCCGTGGAGTAACGGCGGGCCATCCATTTATCCCTGGCTCAACGCCCGCATCGGGCTGTCATACACCCTCTACAACCAGTTCAATGGCGCGAGCTCGAACTATAACGGCGCTTTCCGCAACGCCAGCGATAACAACACCACGTTTCTCTACACTTGGCTGGCTTTCTAACCGAGGACCAACACGAAATGCAGGTCCTTAAGTCAAAATCGGGGTTGTCAGCGGTAATCCTGCTGATTGTTTTCTTTGGACTTAGCCTCGTACACGGCACAGGCAACGCGCACGGATTGTGGGCGCATGGTGCTTATTCAGCGCCGAGATACCAAGAAGCTCGGGTCGGGACCCTTCAGGCCAAAATACAGTACTGCAGCGACTGTCACGGTCCTTCGGGGCAGGGTTATCGTGGATATTTTCCCATGCCCCGGCTCGCAGGACAGACGACGGAGTATTTCGAGAATCAGTTGCGGGCGTTTATCGAGCGCAGGCGCGAGCCTCACATGGCGATGACCATGTCAAGGGTGCACGGTGTCAGCCCAGCCCTGCAGACGGCTTTAGCAGCGCATTTTAGCGAACTCAATCCGCCGCCTTTTGGAGGGGCTCCGCAACAACTCGCGGGTGAAGGAAAAGATATCTACGAGCAGGGAGTCCCCGATGACAATGTCCCTGCATGCCAAGTCTGTCATGGTCCAGAGGCGAAGGGGACAGGTCCAATTCCTCGTCTGGCGGGTCAACTCTACCCCTACACCGTAAAGGAGCTGGCGAATTGGGACCAGGAACGGGGTCAGGGCGCAAATTCAGACTCATCTGCTGTCATGCGGCCGATCGCGCACAGCTTGAGCAAGCGGCAAGCTGAAGCCGTTGCGGCCTATCTCAGTCATCTGGAGTAACCTTCTTGGCCGCCCTTTCCCGCCACCCCATGCAAAAAGGCCGCACCCTCCGACTTTGGTGCAAAGGGAGGCGAGTAATGGCGAAGGCGGGTTACTTAAGATTGGCCCCACAAATGGCAGTTCTGGCAATGTGCCTCGCCACAGCGGGACAAGCCAAGGCCACGGACACGTCTACGTTCTCGGAGCAACAGCTTCAGGCCAAGATCCAATATTGCACTTATTGCCACCAGCCATCAGGGCAAGGCTATGTCGGATCTACGCCCATACCGCGCCTCGCTGGACAGCAAACC
>JBLMXO010000396.1:0-3185 GCA_050257815.1 Actinomycetota bacterium | reverse complement strand
GCGTCGTCCTTGGCTTTGGGCGCGGCCGTGGCAGCGAAGGCGAGCAGACAGAGTCCGCAAGCGAGGGCGATACGCATCACTGATCCCTCTCACGCGCGCCTGACCTCTACCGCATTTGCTCCGCCGCCGCGCGCAAGCGGTTGAGCGCGGGAGATGCGAGCGAAATTGTCTTTGGAAAAGCGAGCGGTCCCTGACCGCTCGCAGCTTCCCCCTAATCCGGCCGCAACTCCCTCAGGCGCCATGGGAAGTGATGTTTAAGACGCTGTCAAGCAATCATCGCCGTACGGCACAACAATACCTTGAATCTGCCCTAACTATGACGGACAAATACTGAACTTGTCAGGATTAAGGCAGATGATAATGAGTATATAACCCAACAAAAGCTTCAACGTTACAGCTCAACAAGCCGCAACGATTGAAGCTTTTTACTTCGAGGCCAACCGCAACGCGGTGTAGCCTCAGCGCAATCAACGCGATGCGCCCGCGGCAGTTCCAGCGATGGCGGGAAAAAATTAGAGCCGCTAATCGGCGTCCATCTTCAGCGCGGCGATGAACGCCTCTTGCGGAATATCGACGCGGCCAAAGCTCCGCATCTTCTTCTTTCCCGCCTTCTGCTTGTCGAGCAGCTTGCGTTTGCGCGTGATGTCGCCGCCATAGCATTTCGCCGTGACGTCCTTGCGCATCGCGCTGATCGTCTCGCGTGCGATCACCTTGCCGCCGATCGCGGCCTGGATCGGGATCTTGAACAGGTGGCGGGGAATGAGGTCCTTGAGCTTCTCGACCATGGCGCGTCCGCGCGCCTCGGCGCGGCCGCGGTAGACGATGATCGACAGCGCGTCGACCGGCTCGTCATTGACCAAGAGCGACATCTTGACGAGGTCGCCTTCCTCGTAGCCGATGATGTGATAGTCGAACGACGCATAGCCGCGTGAGACCGATTTCAGCCGGTCGTAGAAATCGAACACCACCTCGTTCAGCGGCAGCTCATAGACCAGCATGGCGCGTGCGCCGGCATAGGTCAGGTTCTTCTGCCGCCCGCGCCGGTCCTCGCACAGCTTGAGCACCGAGCCCAGATATTCGTCCGGTACGAGGATGGTCGCCTCGATCCACGGCTCCTCGATTTTGGCGATCCTCTGCGGCTCCGGCATGTCGGCGGGGTTGTGCAGCTCCTTCATCGTGCCGTCGGTTAGATAGACGCGATAGATGACGGACGGCGCGGTCGCGATCAGGTCGAGATTGAACTCGCGCTCGAGCCGCTCGCGGATGATCTCGAGGTGCAAGAGGCCGAGAAAGCCGCAGCGGAAGCCGAAGCCGAGCGCGGCTGACGTCTCCATCTCATAGGTGAAGCTCGCATCGTTGAGGCGAAGCTTGCCGACCGCTTCGCGCAGCGTCTCGAACTCGCTCGCGTCCACTGGGAACAGGCCGCAGAACACGACCGGCTGCGCCGGCTTGAAGCCGGCAAGCGGAGCAGCTGCCGGGCGTTTCTCCTCGGTGACGGTATCGCCCACACGAGTGTCGGCGACCTGCCTGATCGATGCGGTGAAGAAGCCGATCTCGCCGGGCCCGAGCCGATCGCGCATCTCCTGCTTGGGACGGAAGATGCCGACGCGATCGATTCCATATACGCCGCCGGTCGCCATCAGCCTGATACGCTGGCCCTTGGCGAGCATGCCGTCGAAGATGCGCACCAGCACCACCACGCCGAGGTAGGAATCGTACCAGCTATCGATGAGGAGCGCCTTCAACGGTGCATTCGCATCTCCCTTGGGTGGCGGCAGTCGGTGCACGATCGCCTCAAGCACCTCCTCGACGCCCTTGCCACTCTTGGCCGAGATCTCGAGCGCATCATGCGCATCGAGCCCGATCACGTCCTCGATCTGCTGGCGAACCCGGTCGGGTTCCGCGGCGGGAAGGTCGATCTTGTTGAGAACGGGGACGACCTCGTGATCGTTGTCGAGCGCCTGATAGACGTTAGCGAGCGTTTGCGCCTCGACCCCTTGCGTGGCGTCGACCACGAGGAGAGAGCCTTCGCAGGCGGCAAGGCTCCGGTTCACCTCATAGGCGAAATCGACATGGCCTGGCGTGTCGATGAGGTTTAGCTCGTAGAGCTCGCCGTCCTTTGCGCGATAATCGAGGCGTACGGTCTGCGCCTTGATGGTGATGCCCCGCTCACGCTCGATGTCCATGGAATCGAGCACCTGCTCCTTCATCTCCCGCGCCGAAAGGCCACCGCAGAGCTGGATCAGCCGGTCTGCAAGCGTCGATTTGCCGTGGTCGATGTGAGCGATGATGGAGAAATTGCGGATGCGCGAGAGCGGCGTGACCTGATCATTCATGGCGCGCTTGGTACGGGAGCATCCCGCTCAGGGTCAAGCGGAGGCGTCCGCAAATAGGGCGAAAGGGTGGGGGAAATTGCCTCATTGTCGTAGACGTTCCAGGCTACATCATGCTCGTGTGACAAATCGCAGATACTCAATGGAGGCATTTGATGCTCAAGAAAGTCGTGTTTGCTGCTCTTGCGACCGCTCTGGTCGGCGCCGTGGCCCTCCCCGTGCAACTCACCTCGGTCGAGGCGGCCCCGCTCACTTGCAAGCAGGCGGCAAAATTGAAGTACCCCAACGATTTCAAGGCCCGCCATGCCTGGAAGAAGGGTTGCGTGGCTGCCTGGAAGGCCTCCCAGAAGGCCTAAAGCCGGTTGCGGCTGCAATAATGAAAGAAAGGGGCCTTAGGGCCCCTTTCGTTTGTCCGATTTCGCTCCTGCGTTACACGGGAATACAGCCAAAAAAACTGCAAGACCAAGATCATCTTAGGTTGCAAAGCAGGTTAAGGGCAGCCGATCCCGGGTGGGGCGAAGGATCAACTGAAAAGCAACAACGTTTATGAAAGCGGAACTTCGCGGTTGACGAAGTTTCATCACTAGGGCCTTATCAGGCCGCGTAACGTTGCGTCATCATTCACGGGAGTAACCGTATGCTTAAGAAAGTGTTTTTGGCCGCGGCGGCCTCGCTGATCCTCGCCGGCGCCACGATGACCGTGCCGACGGCCCCCGCCATGGCTTGCAGCGGCTGTCACAAGGCGGCCAAGGCCAAGTTCCCGACCGATAAGGTCGCGCGCAAGGCCTATTTCAAGCACTGCAAAGCGCACTACAAGGCCTGGAAGAAGGCCCACAAGAAGCATCACCTGTT
>JBLMXO010000395.1:0-2512 GCA_050257815.1 Actinomycetota bacterium | reverse complement strand
GCCACGGCACGGGCCGCGGGCTTGCGCATGTGCTCATCGAGGTGCGCCAGGATCTGATCCTGAGCGAGGAAGGTCAGGAAGCTTGGGCTCGGCTTTTGTCAGAGGCACTGCGCAAGGTCATGAAGAACGAGTGCGTGCTACATGCGATCGAGCTGCATGGCTCTCAAACCGACGGTGCCTATGCTGAAGCCGTCGCGTCGAAGCCCTGCAAGGGGACTGCTGCGATGGACGAGGCCACGCGCACCGAGCTCGAAGCGGCTGCCTTCCGGCGGCTTGTCGAGCATCTTCGCGAGCGGAGCGACGTGCGGAACATCGACCTCATGGAGCTTGCCGGCTTCTGCCGGAACTGCCTTTCCCGCTGGTATCAGGAGGCGGCCGAAGAGAGAGGGATTGCGCTCACCAAGGAAGAGGCGCGCGAGATCATCTACGGCATGGCCTATGAGGCGTGGAAGGCCAAATTTCAGAACGAGCCCAAGCACAAAGTGAAAAGCGGCGCGGGCTAGTTCGCGCGCTCGTGCGGCTTTGGATAAGCGGGATAAGATTCGGGGGCCTCCTTGCAGCCTTCGAGCCGCGAGCCCAAGCTCGACGCTTATCCGAATCATCCGTCTAGCGGGGGACCACCGTGCAGCTTCAGACATCAGCCAAGGATCAGCTTCGTACCATCGTTGCCCGCATCGAGCGGCTGGAGGAGGAGAAGGCGGCGCTCGCCGCCGATATCCATGAGGTCTATGCCGAGGCCAAGGGCAACGGCTTCGACGTGAAGGCGCTGCGTGCCGTGATCCGCTTGCGCAAGCAAGATGAGAACAAGCGGCGCGAGGAGGAGGCCGTTCTGGTGACCTATCTGCATGCGCTCGGCATGGCAGCGGAGGCCGAGGCGGCTTGACACACCGCCCAATCGTCGCTCGATTAGCGCTGGGCGACCTGGGTCGGAGCAGGCTTGGCCGGCTCCATCTCGGCATGCTGCATGGGTGCAGATTGGGCGGGTTCCGTCGCCGCGTAGAGGCTGCGTACGGCCTGGCCGGAGAATTGCTGCGCCGCCGCCAAACCCCTATAGCCCGAGCTCTTGCGCAGCGTCAGAGCCGTCGGCTGATCCATGTCCTCGAAGAGATAGTCGAGTGCGGTCTGATCGGGCGGCGAGAGCGGTGCAACGGTCCGGCTATAGGCGACCGAGCGATCGGTCATGAGGCTGCCGATCTCGAAGGGCACATAGCTCAGCTCGTCGGGATGATCGTCGTCGGCCTCGGGTGCACCGACCACCTCCGCGTCACGGTAAGCCGGCAGCGGCGCAGGTTCCGGCGCGACCTTCGGGTGGAAGCTCGGGAAGGACGGCATGCCGCCGGCGCTGGCATAGGCGAAGAGCCTCTGAGGCGGAGGAGGCGACCCTTGCGAGTGAAGATCGGCGGCGATCTCATGCTCGGCCGGTGAGTCCGGCGTGTACGAGGCGAGGATCGGCTTGGCGATCTCCGGCTCTGGCGTCGCCGCAGGCTCGTTCGAAGCGACCACTGCCGTCGCCGCGCCAGCAGAGGACGCATCCGGAGCGCTTTCGATGCTGTCGTCTGCATCGGCGACATCTTCCTCGGCTTCCGGCGCCGGCCTGATGCGCACGGCCTGAGCGATTTGGGTTTGCTTCACCAGCCCATCCGCGAGAGCAAGCTGATAGTCGGCCTTGGTGATCGGCTTGCCGTCCTGGGGGATATATTTCGAATGGCCTTCGGGAAAGAGCGCCGCAAGCTCAAGCCGCGGGATGCGCGGCCACATGCGCACCCGGCCCGTGTCGACATGCACGAATGGCACACCTGAAGTCGGATAATAACCCACGCCGCCCCATTCCCACACGAGGGCTGAGTTGCGCAGCACTTTGACGGGAACATCGGGGAAGGTGATGTCGGCGGCCTTGCCGAGAATGTGTTGGCTCTTCCTGGCCTGTCCGCCGCCGTGCCGGCGCAGATTCTCATTCGTGCTCGCCGTGCGGTAGCCGCAAATCAGATGCACCGGCACCTGCGAGCCGAGCTCCTTATGGAGGGTCCAAATGTGGTCGATCAGCTCGGGGTCCATCTTGGTTTCTTTGTTGGCCCGCCAATCGCGC
The DNA here is from genome assembly GCA_050257815.1 of Actinomycetota bacterium. Classification (GTDB taxonomy): domain Bacteria; phylum Pseudomonadota; class Alphaproteobacteria; order Rhizobiales; family Methyloligellaceae; genus Methyloceanibacter. The sequence continues at coordinate 426 of JBLMXO010000395.1, read as the reverse complement.
ATGAAGGTGTTGAGCCGCGCGAGAGCTGCATCGTCGTATTTGCCGTCGCGCTTATAGGTGACGGTGATCGTCTCTTTGGTGTGGATGTTGTAGACCGAAAGGGTGCGGGTCTCGCCGGTCGCGCTCGCGCGATACGTCGTCGCCGACCACCATGCGGCAGCGGTCAGGATCACGAACGATGCGCCCAACACGGCGCGACGTGCGGCACTGCCCCTCTTCAGCATCCCCGAAACTTTCCCTCGGCCGACATTCGAGCCGGCTTCCCCGTGCGATGCCGGCCCCCCCTCAGGGCCAAACATCGGCGGCCGGTGCCTGTCGCATACCGGTCGTTAAGCAAGAGTATTAGCCAAATTGCGGGAAAAACAAGGCAAACTAGTTAATGCTGCCAGGAATCGCCGAGCAGAGTTAACAGGATTTCCACAGGAT
>JBLMXO010000394.1:0-3230 GCA_050257815.1 Actinomycetota bacterium | reverse complement strand
AACGTTAGTGCACGCTCACCGGCACGAGGTCGTTCTCGATGGCATTGGCAATGGCCGCGGTGCGGCTGTCGGCGAGCGCAATCGGCGTGCCGTCGGCCCCGAGCACGGCAAAGAGGTCGATGCCTTTAGGCGCCGTCTGCAGCGCCGGGAACAGCCTCTCGGCCACCTCGGGATCGAGCTGCTTGATATAGGCTACTTCGCCATCGCCGAGTTGCGCGAGCTCGCGGCGGCTCATGAAAGCGCGCGTGAAGTCGTCTTCTTTTTCTTCGTATTCGTTCATCGAACTCAACTCCTCCTGAAGGGGGGATGTGGCGAAGGCCAAGGCAAAAATCAATCTCAGCCGGCGGTGAGAATGCCGACCTTCCGCACGCGCTTCTCTTGCCGCGGACGCCTGAGCTCGATGGCAAGCAGCCCGTTGTTCAGCTCGGCGTTGCTCACCTCGACGCCATGGGCGAGCGCAAAGCTCCGCTTAAACTGGCGTGCCGCGATGCCGCGGTGGAGATAATCCTTATTGTCATCGTCGCGCTGCCTTCCGGAGACGACAAGCTTACCGTCCTCGACGCTCACTTCGAGCTCTTCCGGCTTGAGGCCTGCCACGGCAAGGGTGATGCGCAGAGCCTCGCCTCCAGTCTTGCCGCCGCCCAGCAACTCGACGTTGTAAGGCGGATAGCCCGAGCCTGCCTTCGCCGTTCCACGGAGGTCGCGTTCGGCCGCAAGCGAGAGCCACAGGTTGCCGTCGAGAATGGTCATGCGCGACATCGGAGCGAACGCCCTTTCAAAAGCGGCTGCGCCCGACAGATGGCGTTCTTGAGGCCCTAGTAGCCGCCCCAGGAAATGCCCGGGCCGCCGCGGCACCGAGCAACTCAACTCGACTGCGCATATGGGGAAAATCGGGTGCAGATTCAAGCCGACGACGGGCGAGTCACGGTCCGTCTATCACCCGCGGAGGCCTTGGACTAAGCTCCCGCCCTCTTCACTTTTCTGTGCAGGTCCTCAACATCCATGATTTGGTATGTCAGCGCGAAGCAGGGCAGCGATTCGAACGACGGAAAGAGCCCCGCCACCGCCTTTGCTACCCTCTCACGCGCGGCCGATGCCGCGTCAGCCGGCGATACCATCTTCATTGCTCCCGGAGCCTACGATCAGGACCTGCCGGGGCGGGTGAGCGAGGCGCGCGCCGCCAACATCACCGTCTCAGTGCTCGGCGGCTGACGATGACTGGTTCAGAGCGCCTAAGGACGGGTCTCCTCCTCTTTCCCGGCATCACTCCGCTGGACGCCGCCGGCCCTTACGAGGTGCTCGCCCGCGCGCCCGAGCTTGACGTCCTGCTGATCGCCAAGACGAAGGGCGAGACGCGGAGCGAGCTTGGGCTTGCGCTTCTGGCCGATGAGGATTTCGCGTCGGCGCCCGATCTGGACATTCTGTGCGTGCCAGGAGGTAAGGGGATCATCGAGGCCGCGTCCGACGCCGACACGATCGATTTCCTCAAGCGGCAGGGAGCGAAGGCCCGCTACGTCACCTCGGTCTGCACCGGTGCGCTTCTTGCCGGGGCCGCCGGTCTCCTCAAAGGCTACCGCGCGACGACGCATTGGCTAAGCCTCGATCTCCTTCCCTTGGTGGGCGCGATTCCCGTGAACGAGCGCGTGGTCAAGGACAGGAACAGGATCACGAGCGCCGGCATCACCGCGGGGATCGATCTCGCACTTGCGCTTGTCGGCGAGATCTCAGGTGAGCGCCAGGCCGCGGAGATCGAGCTGATGCTGCAATATGATCCTGCGCCGCCGTTCAAGTCGGGCAGTCCAGCCATCGCCGAGGCCACTCTCGTGCAAGCGGTGAGCGCCGAGCGACACGCGCTTCAAGATGAGCGGCGCGCCTTCTTTGCGATGCTCGATATGTAGGGGAAGCGCCGCTTAGACTTCGCCGCGCTGCTCTTCGCTCGCCGTCTCGATGACGCGCAGGCGCTTGACGGTTAAATCGTCGATCTCGACCGTACCGAGATGAAGCCGATCGGCGTCGGCCCGGAGGATGCGCAAACGCCCGATGGCAAGCGCACCGATCGCGAGCGCTCCGACCGCGAATGCGCCAAGAGCAAGCGCACCAATGGCGACTGACGGCACGCTCGCTGGCGGCAGCTCGAGATAATCGTGCCTCGATCGACGTCGCATGGCGCCCAGTCTACGCGCAGATCAGTTGCGTGCGAAACCGGAAAGCCTGCGCGTTACTACCGTGATGCCGCCCGGCGCTTCTTTATGTGCGCGGGAGGAGTCGCCTCGGCTCCCGAGCAGTAAATGGCATCGAAGCTGCCTGGCTCGGCCAAACAGCGGTGATGCCGGTCGATGACCTGGGGATTGTAGATACCCGTGGCCGCAAGCCAGGGCGCAGCGATAAAGGCTACAAGGAATGACATCGGACCCCCTCCCTCTCGAAGTTGCGAGATTCTTCAATAGAGTAGCACAGTTCGGGCTTATTCTATGGCGCCCTGGAAATGCTTCGCGAGTGTTGCGCATTAGGCACACGCGCATCGCCCCCGTCAAAGCCGCCCAGGAATGAAGCCGCCCAGGAATTAAGGGATTGGTGGAGCCAGGCGGGATCGAACCGCCGACCTCGTGAATGCCATTCACGCGCTCTCCCAACTGAGCTATGGCCCCTTCAGGTCAGAAGGCGGATTCGAGCGCGATATTCGGCCGCTCCCGATCCGGGCCACTGACTTAGGCCCGGCGACTTGCCGGTTCAAGAGAAATACGCTGGAGAGGGCTTTGGCGGCCCTCCCATCGGAAAGACCTAGCTTTCCTCGCCCTGGCCGCCGCCGACGATGCCAGACACGTCGGCCTCGCCTTCCTCTTCTTCCTCGAGGAAGGTGTCGTCTTCGCCTGCCGCCGGAATCTCGGGCGCATCTTCGCCGAGATCGACGATCTCCTCGTCCTCCTCGATCGGCACCTCGGCGCCACCCTCCTCAACCTCTTCGAGGCTGATGACGTCCGGCGTCTCCATTACCGGCGTGTCGGGCTCGACCACGACCGGCTTGCGTGGCTCAGGCGCCGCGCGCTCGGCGCGCCGCGAGGAGGTGGGTGGTGTCACCTGATAGACGGCCTGGCAGACCGGACAGGTAATCGGCGAGCGGTTCAAGTCGTAAAACCGTGCCCCACAGCTCGGGCAAACGCGCTTGGTTCCCCGTGCGGGTTTCGACATTGACAATCCTCGATGCTTGATTGAGTTGAGCTCCCCATTGC
>JBLMXO010000393.1:0-7139 GCA_050257815.1 Actinomycetota bacterium | reverse complement strand
GGCTGATAGGCCATGCGCGCATGATGCTCGCAATAAGGCAGCGAGCCCAATTTCTTTCTGCCGCAGAAATGGAAATCCGGTTCGCCGGGATCGCCGATCGGCCAGCGGCACATCGGCTCTTTCAGCGTAAGGATGCTCGCCCGCTCAGCGAGCGGGATGACGAGTTCCTCGAGCGGTGCTGGGCTCAGCTCTTCCTCGGCCTCGAATTGCGGCTTGAGCGCCACGTTGCCGCGCGTTCCGAACATCAGCGCGGTCGCGCGATGCTGCCGCGGCACGTGGGTGCGGCGCGGTCTCGGGCTCGATGAGCGCGAGCTCGTCGCCCGCCCCGACAGTCCGAGCCGATGCACCTTGCCGATCACCGCATTGCGCGTGACGCCGCCAAGCCGGCCGGCAATCTGACTTGCGCTTAAGCCCTCAGCCCAGAGTTTCTTAAGTAGTTCAACCCTCTCATCAGTCCAACCCATGGTTTGGCCTCCTCGTTTGGACTCAGAATCCCCCCGTCTGCCTAGAGACGGCGCTTTGAACACTCGGAATTACTGGTGAGAATGACCGCCCGGGCGCAACGCAGCACCCACGATATCTGGTAGCCGAGCGGTATTACGCTACTATATCCGGGAGAAACCGGCAAGCGTCCGCCACGCCTGTCCTCTCCGTTTTCCACCGGAACGAGGGGATTCTGCCACTTCTTCAGAGAGAACACAAACGTGACAGTTGATGGAAGCGTGGAGAAGCTCTGGATAAGCGCGTACAGGCGCCGATTGACAGCCGAAAGCGCGAGACCTAATGCTCTGAGTTTCCTTGCTGCCGCCGAGTGGCGGCACTTTTGTTTCAGGGACAGCACAGATTCATGTCGGCCCTCCTTCCGACATATGCCCGCAGCGATCTATCCTTCGCGCGGGGAGAAGGCGCCTTTCTCTACACGGCGTCGGGCGATCGCTATCTCGACTTCGCCAGCGGGATCGCCGTCACCGCGCTCGGCCATGCTCATCCCCACCTCGTCGCCGTTCTGACCGAGCAGGCGAAGAAACTCTGGCACGTGTCGAACCTCTATCGCATCCCCGAGCAGGAGCGTCTGGCCGAGAGGCTCTGCGCAGCAACCTTCGCCGACAGGGTGTTCTTCGCCAATTCGGGCGCAGAGGCCGTCGAATGCTCGATCAAGGCGGCGCGGCGCTATCACTTCAAGAATGGCGCGCCCGAGCGCTACCGGCTCATCACCTTCGAGGGCGCCTTTCACGGCAGGACCCTCGCCACCATCGCCGCCGGCGGTCAGGCAAAGCATCTCGAAGGCTTTGACCCCCCGGTTGATGGCTTTGACCAGGTCAAGGCGCTCGACATTGGCGCGGTCGAGGCTGCGATCGGTGACGAGACGGCCGGCATTCTCATCGAGCCGATCATGGGCGAAGGCGGCATGCGTGAGGTGTCCTGGCGCTTCCTCCAGGACTTGCGCGCGCTTGCCGACGAGAAGGGCATCTTGCTCCTGCTTGACGAGGTGCAGACCGGCATGGGCCGCACCGGGCGGCTATTTGCGCACGAATGGGCCGGGATCACACCTGACATCATGGCGACGGCCAAAGGGCTCGGCGGCGGCTTTCCCATCGGCGCCTGTCTGACCACCGAGGCGGTAGGAGCTGCCATGACCGCGGGTAGCCACGGCTCGACCTTCGGCGGCAATCCACTCGCCATGGCTGTCGGAAACGCCGTGCTCGACGTCGTGCTCGAGGATGGCTTCCTCGCTCGAGTAGCGACGATGAGCCTTAGGCTGAAGCAGCGCCTCGCCGCTCTGAGGGACGAGCACAGCGACATCGTCGAGGAGGTGCGCGGGAAGGGCCTCATGCTCGGGCTCAAATGCAAGGTGCCGAACCAGAAGCTGGTCGAGGCGCTCCGGGCCGAGAAGATGCTGGCCGTCCAGGCCGGCGACAATGTCGTCCGTCTCCTGCCGCCGCTCATCATCGGCGAGGCCGAGATCGAGCTTGCCGCCGAGAAGCTCGAGGCGGCCTGCTCGGCTCTCGCCAAAGCGTCGGCGCCCGCCTAATCCGACAAGACTTCAAGCCATGTCACCCAAGCACTTCCTCGATATCGACGCTTTGGACGCAAAAACCTTGCGCGCAATCATCGACGATGCCGCCGCCATCAAGCGCAAGCGCAAGAGAGGCAGGGTGCCGAAGGGACCGGGCCAGGGCGCCGTGCTCGCCATGATCTTCGAAAAGCCATCGACGAGGACGCGCGTCTCCTTCGAGGTCGCCATGCATGAGCTTGGCGGCACCTCGGTCGTGCTCGACCCGCAGGACATGCAGCTTGGGCGAGGCGAAACCATCGCGGACACGGCTCGCGTCCTGTCACGTTATGTCGATGCGATCATGCTCCGCACCGGTCCGCATGCGACACTGACCGAGCTTGCCGCGCATGCGAGCGTGCCGGTGATCAACGGGCTCACCTGTCGCTCCCATCCCTGCCAGGTCATGGCCGACGTCATGACCTTCGAAGAGCTGAAAGGACCGATCAAAGGCCGCACAATTGCCTGGATCGGGGACACCAATAACGTCGCCACCTCTTGGGTGCACGCTGCGGCGCGCTTCGGCTTCACGCTCAAGGTCGCTTGCCCAAAGGAATTCGCGCCCTCGCCGGAGCTGCTTGCTTGGGCCAATGCGCAAGGCGCCAAGATCGAGGTGGGCGAGGACAAGATTCAGGCGGCACACCATGCCGATTGCGTGGTGACCGATGTTTGGGTGTCGATGGGCGACAATGACGCCAAGCGTCGCAACGAGGCGCTCCAGCCCTTCCAGGTGGATGGCGCGGTGATGGCTGCAGCAGACAAGGACGCGATCTTCATGCATTGCCTTCCCGCCCATCGTGGCGATGAGGTGACGGGAGGCGTGATCGACGGCCCGCAATCTGCCGTGTGGGACGAGGCCGAGAACCGCCTTCACGTTCAGAAGGCGATCCTCGCCTGGTGCCTCGGTGAGAAGCATCTTGGCGCGAAGCGCCTCGATGCCAAACGCCGAGCGACAGCGGCCAAGCGCGCCCCAGCGAAACGCACGGCGCGCGCAAAGCTGCGCAAGGGTCGCCGATGACGGAACACTCGCAAGAACATCGCGCCGAGCTCAGCATCCCAGAGGACGATCTGATCCTGCCTTTCCAGGCGGAGCAGGCCGACGTTTTGGGACGGCTGGTCAAGCTCGGGCCGACAGTCGACACCATCCTGTCGCGGCACGATTACCCGGAGGTCGTCTCGCGCCTGCTCGGCGAGGCCGTGGCGCTCACGGCGCTGCTCGGTGCCTCGCTCAAGTCCGACGGCAAGTTCATCCTTCAGGCCTCGACCAACGGCCCTGTCGACCTTCTCGTGGCCGACTATCAGGTGCCGGGTGGCTTGCGCGGCTATGCGCGGTTCTCAGCCGAGCAAGTGGCGAATCTTGCTCCAGGCGGCCGCCTGCTTGGCGAAGGCCATCTTGCCATGACGATCGACCGCGGCGTCGAGACCGAACGCTATCAGGGCGTCGTGCCGCTCGAGGGCGAGAGCCTGACTGAGGCCGCCGACACCTATTTCCGCCAGTCGGAGCAGTTGCCCACCTTCATCCGCCTTGCTGTCGCGCGGCATTATCGGCCCGGGAAGGGGGCGCATCCTTGGACGTGGCGCGCCGGCGGGCTGTTGGTTCAAAAGCTTACGCGCGAGGGGGGACGTTCGGGCTCCCGCGCAGCCGCGTTCGACGAGGAGGATTGGACGCGCGCCAAAGCACTCGCCGAGACGGTTGAGGATCACGAACTGCTCGATCCGATGCTACCGCCGGACCGGCTGCTTTATCGGCTGTTTCACGAGGAGAAGGTGCGCGCGTATCGCGCCATTCCGCTCGAGACTTATTGCAGTTGCTCGCGGGAACGTGTCGAGGAACTCTTGAAGCGCTTCTCGCCGGAAGACCTCGCCGATATGGTGGTCGACGGCGAGGTTTGGGTGACGTGCGAGTTCTGCAACAGCCGCTACCGCTTCGACCCAGCCACATTCGCCGACGCGTGGGGCTCTACGCACTGAGCTCTTGTGCGAGGCCTGCAAGGAAGTAAAGACACATCTCGATCTGCTCGATGCTGACATATTCGTCAGCGGCATGCGCCTGCGCGATATCGCCAGGTCCGCAAATGACCGAGGGGCATCCCGCCTGCTCGAACAGCCCGGCCTCTGTCGTGTAGGAGACAGCGCGCGTCGATGTGGTGCCGGTCAGCTTGAGCGCAAGCGCTACGGCCTCAGACGCGCTTCCGGCCACAAACGCCGGCACCGAATTCAAGTTCTTCGTCTCGATCCCGGTTTGGTCGGTGACCTTCTTCATCTTCGGCAGGAGCTCAGCCTCGGCGAAGCGCGCCAGATCGTGAGGGATCTCCTCTGGCGAGGCCGAGGGGAGGCTCCGCACCTGCCAGTGGAAGTCGCAGGTCTTGGGTACGATATTCAGCGCCGTCCCACCCTTGATGGTGCCGACGCTGATCGTGGAGTAGGGCGGCTCGAAACGGGGATCGGCCTCGCATTCGGCGAGGCTCGCGCCGATGCGGTCGAGCTCGCCGATCAGCGAGGCTGCCGCGGAGATTGCGTTGACGCCGAGCGCGGGCAGGCTCGAATGAGCCTCGCGCCCATGCACGGTGGTGCGGTAGGCGTCGATGCGCTTATGGGCATCGATCACTGCCATGCTGGTCGGCTCGCCAACGATGACCGCGCGGGGACGCGGCAAGTCTCGCCCGAGCCGCGCGATCAGAGGCCTCACGCCGGTGCAGCCGACCTCCTCGTCGTAGGAGACGATGAGATGGACGGGCTCCTTGAGCTTCCTCTCCTTGAACAGGGGGACGGAGGCAAGCACGCAGGCGATGAAGCCTTTCATGTCGCAAGCGCCTCGGGCGTAAAGCTTGTGGTCTCGCGTGGTGAGGGTGAAGGGGTCTGAGGTCCAGCGCTGGCCTTCGACCGGAACACAATCGCTGTGGCCCGAGAGTCCGATGCCGCCTTCGCCGCTTCCGCCGATTGTCGCGAACAGATCGGCCTTGGTGCCGTCTGCTGAAGGAACGCGGAGCGAACCGATGCGATGGTGCTTGAGATAGTCCTCGATGAAGGCAATCAGCTCGAGATTCGATTTGGCGCTGGTCGTGTCGAAGCCGACAAGCGCCTTCAACAGCTCCGTTGCCTCCTTCAGAGACGCAGGTTCAGGAACTGCCGCGGGCGCGGCCTTGCTTTGCTTGGCGAGAGTCACTTAACGCGACACGATAGGCGCTTGGTTGCGAAAGCGCTCGGCGGAGCGAGCGCGAGCTTTCAGCGCCTCGGCCTCGCGATTGCGCGGCGGCGCCTCGGTCACCAACGAGTCGATCAGCTCGCGGGCGGCGCGGCTCACTTTATCGACGGCACGGTCGAAAGCGGCGGCGTTGGCCTTTGACGGCCGCGTGCAACCGGAGAGCTTGCGCACGAATTGCAGCGACGAAAGGTGGATCTCCTCGTCGGTGGCAGGCGGATCGAAATTATGCAGCATCTTGATATTTCGGCACATGATCGTTCTCGCAGCGATTGGCGGCCCATTGCGAAAAGGGTGGCACACGAGGCTACCCCAAGCAAGGCGTGGCCCGATCCTCACTTTGCGACAGCCAAGGCCTGCTCGAGATCGCCCTTGAGGTCCTCGACGTCTTCGAGACCTACGGATATGCGCATGCTCTGATCGGAGATTCCCAGTTCCGCGCGCGCTTCCGGTGACAGCCGCTGATGCGTCGTCGTGGCGGGGTGCGTGATCAGGCTCTTGGCATCGCCGAGATTGTTGCTGATCTTGAAGATGCGAAGGGCATTCATGAAGCGGAATGCGGTCTTCTTGTCTCCCTTGACCTCGAAGGCGACCATCGGACCGCCCCCTGCCATCTGCTTCTTGGCCAGAGCCGCTTGCGGGTGATTAGCACGACCCGGATAGAACACGCGCGCGACCTCTTTGCGATCGGCGAGAAAATCGGCGAGAACCGCAGCCGAGGCGCAATGGCGCTCCACGCGCACCGGCAAAGTCTCGAGACCTTTGAGCATGACCCAGGCATTGAATGGGCTGAGTGATGGACCAGTGTGCTTGAGGTAGTTGTGCAGCTTCTCCTCGATGAACTCCTTGGATCCGAGCACCACACCGCCGAGGCAGCGCCCCTGACCGTCGATATGCTTGGTCGCCGAGTAGACCACGATGTCGGCACCAAGCTGCATCGGCCGCTGCAACAGCGGCGTGGCGAACACATTGTCCACCACCACCAGCGCGCCCGCCTTCTTGGCGATCGCCGAGACGCCGGCGATGTCGACGAGCTCGAGTACCGGGTTAGTCGGCGTCTCGAAGAAGAAAGCGCGCGTGTTGGGTCTGACGGCGCTCGCCCAAGCATCGAGATCGCGCCCGTCGACCAGCGTCGTTTGGATACCGTAACGCGGCAAGAGATCCTCGACGATATAGCGGCAGCTCCCGAACAGCGCCCGCGCCGAGACCACGTGATCACCGGTCTTGAGGTGACAGAGCAGCGACGAGGCGACGGCGGCCATGCCGCTCGACGTGCCGCGCGCGGCGGGAGCGCCCTCAAGCGCGCACATGCGCGCCTCGAACATCGACACGGTCGGGTTGGCGTAGCGGCTATAGACATAGCCCGCCTCGTCGCCCTTAAACCTCGCCTCGGCCTGCTCGGCGGTCTGATAGACATAGCCAGAGTTGAGGAAGATGGCCTCTGAGGTCTCACCGAATTGGCTGCGCAGCGTTCCCTCATGCACGAGCCGCGTTGCCGGGCGCCAAGCGCTCGGGCCGCTTTTATCGTCTTTTCCTGCCCCCATGGGCGTCACTCCTTTTGACTGGAGCCGAGGGCGGGCACAAAAAAACCCGGGCTTTGGCTCAAAAGCCAAAAGACCGGGATCGGCAATCACGCCTCGCACGGCCTTTTAGCGACTTGTTTAACGTGGCTGCAAGCCGGCCGGCCAAATCACCACGAGGGGGCATTCATGGCCCTTCTCCGGGCCTTTCGTCAAGTCACCTTCGCCATCCCATCAAGCGGCACCTCTTGTGAATCCGGGGGAGAAGGCCGAGCTTTAGGTGACCGAATCGCACGAAAATGCCAAGACCGTCATCCATGCACCCGGCAAGTCCCAGCAATGTCCTGTTCGAGGCTCTCCCCGA
>JBLMXO010000392.1:0-2790 GCA_050257815.1 Actinomycetota bacterium | reverse complement strand
TCGACATAACGGGGGCTCTTGGGAAAAAGGACAAGCCCGATGAAATCGGCGCCGGCTTTGACCGCTTCCTCGATAATGGCAGGCGTCCGCACGCCGCAGATTTTGACCTTAACCGGCACGTCAGGCTCTTTAGCTGAGGGGTGGCGGCTCAAAAGGGCTCGCGCGGGGCCACCCTATGAAATCTGCGGCTCCAAGTCCACCGCAGTGCAACATAAATGGGGATGGAAGGGCCGGAAATCGAGCCGAATGCTAGTCAGCCGGTAAACGGGCCCTGACCCTAGTCGAGTCGAGGCCCTCGAGCTCCTTCTCCAGCCGGTCGGCCTGGCGGCGCCAGTCGCGCGCCTCGCGCGCCTCCTCACGGGCCATCCGCCGCCATTTGCCTTGGGTGAACCAGGTGGCAATGCCCCCCACGATCAGCCCCAGGGCGAACACGCCGAGCACGAGCAGGAACAACGGCGCCTCGATCGCCAGCGAGGGGTCAAGGGCGCCGAACGGGTCGAGGACGAGCTGGACAGGCTTCCGGTTCACCACGGCGAGCGCGACCAGCACGATGCCGAGCGGGACCACGATGAAGCCGATAGCGATCTTGCGCCACACGGAGCTGCTCCCAGAGAATGCCTAGGCCAATACGCCAGGAACGCCCGAAAGGCCAGTGGCCTTAAGCCGGGTTCAGCCGCTCGCGCAGCTCCTTGCCGGTCTTGAAGAAGGGCACGTATTTGTCCTCGACGAAGACCGTGTCCCCGGTGCGGGGATTGCGTCCCTGCCGGGCGGCCCGGTGCTTCACCGTGAACGCGCCGAATCCGCGCAGCTCCACCCGATCGCCCCGCGCAAGCGCACCCGTGATCTCATCGAGCACGATGTTGATGATGCGCTCCACGTCGCGATGGAAGAGATGCGGATTGGCGCCGGCCACTTTTTGAATCAACTCGGACTTGATCATGAGACGCCTCACCCCCCGGCGCGGTTCTCCGCCGCTGCCGTACCCCCGCTAACCCGAAGCAGGGTGCCAAACGGAAACAAGACCGTCAAGCTTGAGGGTTGCGGTGATTTGGCCGAGAAGAGCAGCGATTTTCTCGGTAGAGATGCCGGAAAATGAGGCCGTCGAGTGGATTAGCCAGCCGAAAACACCAGAGCTTTCCTCTTGCGGCTTCCAATCGACGATCTTGAGACTGGAGGAAATGTTGCGTTCCTTGCTGAGCCAGGTCTTGGCATCCCTCTCGTCGCCGATCTGATCGACGAGCTTGAGATCCACGGCCTGGCGCCCGGAGTAGATGCGACCGTCGGTCAAGCCCGGAACGCCGGTAGGATCGATCTTGCGGCGCTCGGCGACAAGATTCACGAACCAAGTCTTTGCCTCCTGCACCATTTCCTGTGAGAGAGCGAGCGTCTTCTCGTCGGCCGGCTCGAACGGGCTCGGCACTGCTTTCAGCGGACCGCTCTTCACCTCCTCGACCTTGACGCCAAGCGTGTGCAGAAGTTCGGTCACGTCGGCCCATTGGAAGAGCACGCCGACCGAGCCGGTGATGGTGTTGCCATAGACGAAGATGCGGTCGGTGGCGAGCGCCACAATGTAGGCGGCTGAGGTCGCGAGCGTGCCGCAGACCGCGACGACCGGCTTCTTCTCGGCGAGGCGGCGGATCGCGTCATACATCGCCTCGCCACCGGTCGTGGTTCCGCCCGGGCTGTTGATGTCGAGGATCACCGCTTTGACCTGACTGGACCTGCCGACCTTGTCGAGCAGCTCGATCGTCTTGCGGTCATCGGTGATGATGCCGGAGACGGTGATGCGAGCGATATGTGGCAAGAGGCCGGCAGAGCCCGCGAAGTTCTTGTCGCCCAGCAGAGTTGCGCCAAAGAACAGGACCGCGAACAGGACGGCGGCAATGCGCCAGGCGGTGAGCCGCCGCTTGAGGCGGCGGCGGTCGGTCACGCTGACGGCGTCGAGAACCATGCTTCCTCGCTCATGGAGCTGCCGGCTTCGAGGGTCGAACAGGCCGGCGTCGTTGTCACGCGACGACCGGCGTTTTTACTCGTCCGCGTCGTGCTCGTCCTCGGCATCGCCCTTGGCGCTGCGCTTCCGCTTCGGCTTGGCGGGCGTCTCGTCGCCCTCCTCACCCTTAGCCTTGTTGAGCGCCGCGCCGAGGATGTCGCCAAGCGAGGCGCCGGAGTCGGTCGAGCCGTATTGGGCCACGGCCTCCTTCTCCTCGGCGATCTCGAGCGCCTTGATCGACACCGAGACCTTGCGCGCCTTGGGATCGACCTGAGTTACCACCGCATCGAACTTCTCGCCGACGCCGAAGCGGTCGGGCCTCTGCTCGGAGCGGTCGCGCGACAGGTCGCTGCGCCTGATGAAGGCGGTGAGGTCGTGGTCGATAAGCTTCGCGTCGATGCCGTTGTCCTTGACCTGGAGCACTTCGCAGGTGACGCGCATGCCTTTCTTGAGCTTGGCCGACGGCGCGCCTGAGGCAAATGGATCGGCGGAGAGCTGCTTGATGCCGAGGCTAATGCGCTCTTTCTCGGAATCGGCTTCGAGCACCACGGCTTTGGCGGTGTCGCCCTTCTTGTACTCTTTGAGCGCTTCCTCCCCAGGCTTGGTCCAGTCGAGATCCGACAAATGCACCATGCCGTCGATGCCGCCGTCGAGCCCGATGAAAAGGCCGAACTCGGTGATGTTGCGGATCTGGCCCTCGATGACGGAGCCAGGCGGATGATTCATGGCGAACGCGACCCAAGGATTCTCCTGGGTCTGCTTCAGGCCGAGCGAGATGCGGCGCTTGTCGGGATCGACCT
>JBLMXO010000391.1:0-4544 GCA_050257815.1 Actinomycetota bacterium | reverse complement strand
GGTGTCCCTGGCTTCTTCTCGCCGCGCATGCCCCCTGCGCTCCTGCATCCGCACGGAACGACAGAGGCGATCAGCGTCTACGACACCAATCCGCTCAAGGCCACCTTGGAGCAACTTGTCGATTTCGACCGGTTGAATTCAGGAGAGGTGCGCGTGAGCTTTGGCGCCGTCGAGATACGCACCGGCAATCTGCGTTATTTTGATAGCAAGCAAGAGAGGATCGGTCCCCATCATGTGATGGCGAGCGGCGCGCTGCCCCCCGGCTTTCCGCCCGTGGAGATCGACGACGAGCCCTATTGGGATGGTGGCCTCGTGTCCAACACGCCCCTTGAGCAGATTCTCGAGCATAGCGGTCCGCGCGAGGACATGCGCATCTTCCAGATCGATCTCTTCAGCGCCAAAGGCAACCTGCCCGGCTATCTATTCGAGGCGCCGCAGCGCGAGAAGGAGATCCGCTTCTCGAGCCGTACCCGCCTCAACACCGACATTTTCTGTGAGCTCCAGGCCATGCGCCGCGCCATCCGCCAGTTGCGGGGGAAACTGCCTCCCGAGTTCGACCATAACCCGCATTGGCAATTGCTCGACAAGTTGAGCTGCGATGCCGCTGTCACCATCGTGCATCTCATCCATCGCCGCGCCGCCTATTGGACGGAGTCCAACGACTACGAGTTCTCGCGCTGCTCGAGCGAAGAGCATTGGCAGGCGGGGCGCGCCGACGTGATCCACACCTTGAACCATCCGGACTGGAAGAGCCGCACCCGGCCCTAGCAAGGCGTGCGTGTGTTCGATCTCACCCGCGAGATCGACACCGATCCGGAAAAGCGCGCGATGTAGCTTGACGAAGGGCGCGCTTCTCAGTTGACGCGGCTCACCTCGACCAGATTGTCGGAGAAGGTCGGCGCACGCCCGAGTCCGCAATGCGCGTCCGACGAGATCGAGTTTACCGACCCGTCGGAGCGATTAAGGCTCCGCCAATAGCCGAGCGTCGCCACCACGATGCCGGGGTTGACGTCGTCGGTGACCTTGGCCACGCCCTCGAAATCGCCGCGGTCGTTATAGACCCGCACGGGATCGCCTTCGCGAATGTTCCGCTTGGCGGCATCGGCCGGAGAGATCAGCACGAACTGCTCGCCCTGCCCTTTGATCTTGTGCTTCTCGTTGGCGTAGCACGAGTTGAGGAACCCGTGGCTCTTCGGCGAGATGATGTTGAGCGCATAGAGCCTGGCGCGCTCCGGGTTCGTCTCAGGCGCCTCCCGGTTCGGCACATAGCCCGGCAGCGGGTCGATCGGCGAGCCATCCTGATCGCCCTCATACATGGCGCGGAACGGACCGGCCACGAAGTTCTTGGCCTCATGCAGCAAGAACTCGACCTTGCCTGACGGGGTCGGAAACTTGCCGTCCTTGTGTGGCGCCCGCGTATCGGCCGAGCCCACGTCGATCTTGTAATAGCCGTGCGTCTTGAAGTGCTCCATGTCGATGCCGCCCATCTTGGGGTCGGTCCAGTTGATGTAGTGAGCGGCAAGCTCGCTGTCGGTCATTTTGAAGATGGGATCGTCGAAGCCCATCTCTTTGGCGAGCAGCCGCCACATCTCGGATGTCGGCTTGCATTCACCCGGCGGATCGACGGCTTTCTGGTTATAGGTGAAATAGAAATGTCCCCACGACCACATCATGTCCTCGGCTTCGCCGGCCATGGCGGCGGGGAGCACGATGTCGGCATATTTGGCCGTGTCGGTGAGGAAATGTTCGGCGACGACGGTGAACAGGTCCTCGCGCTCCAATCCCTTGACGATCTTGTTGGTCTCAGGCGCCTGGCTCACCGGGTTGGTGCAGAACACGAACAGGCTCTTGAGCGGCGGATCGAGCTTCATCTCACCGGTGAGCGCCGCTCCCAACCTCAAATTGTTGATGGCGCGCGTGCCGGGCTTGATCCAGTCCCCGCGCGAGACCTTCATCCAGTCCACGGGGAAGTCCCACAGCGGCATTTGCAATAACCCGCCGCCGACATGTCGCCATGAGCCGACAAGCACCGGCAACGCGCACACGGCGCGGATCGCCTGCCCGCCTCCCCGGTGCCGCTCGAGTGCAACGCCGATGCGGATGACCGAGGGCTGAATCGTCGCGAACTCGCGCGCGAACTTGGTGATGTCGGCCGCTTTAACGCCAGTGATCTTCTCAACATAGTCGGGCGTGAACTCCGCCGCCCGCACCTTCAGCTCCTCGAAGCCATAGGTGTGCTGTGCGACGTAATCCTTATCGATGAGACCCTGGCCGATGATCGAATTGATAAAGCCCATCGCCAGCGCCCCGTCAGTGCCGGGCCGCGGGCAGATGTGCCAGTCGGCAGCCTTGGCCGTGCGCGAACGGTAGCTGTCGATCACCACGACCTTGGCGCCGCGCTTCTGCGCCTCGAGTACGAACGGCCAATGATGGAGGTTGGTCGAGATCGAGTTGCAGGCCCAGATCACGATATAGCGCGAGTGCACGAAGCTCTCGGGATCGACGCCGCCGGTCGGGCCGACGGTCAGCAGCCAGGCGGTCGACGAGCCCGACGCACAGAAGGTTTTCTCGTTCACCGTCGTGCCGAGCCGGTTGAAAAACGGATCGCCGGAATTGATGCCCTGCACCAGCCCCATATTGCCGAGATACGAATAGGGCATGATCGCTTGGCTGCCATAGGTGGCGATGATGTCGCGCCAGCGTCGGCCGATCTCGGCGATCGCCTCCTCCCAAGAGATGCGCTCGAACCGCTTCGAGCCCTTGGGGCCGGTCCGCCGCAGGGGAAACATCAGACGGTCGGGATTGTGGTGGTGATCGTGGAAGTCCTTGAGCTTCACGCACAGCCCGCCGCGGGTCATCGGGTGCTCGCGATTGCCCCTCACCTCGACCAGCCGGCCGTCCTCCACCTCATAGATCATCGCGCACGTGTCGGGGCAGTCATGCGGACAGGCGCCGAAAAACGTCGTGCGTTGCGGCTGATCGTTCATGGGTCTCGCCCCTCCCCTGTGTTGCCCTTTGCGGGACTGACTTAGATCAGCCTAAGAGGCGGGAGGATTGTTGTCGATTGGGATTTCCGATCGGGCGATTAGGCCGCGCCCTTACGACTGAGTAAGCCGCAGCCCGGCATACGCCCAGTAGGCGAGGCCCATCACGTAGACGGCAAGTTCGGGTTTGCTCAGCCGCCGGTTCCGCCATGCGAGAATTGCCGCGCCTGACACGATCGCTGCCGATAGAAGCAAGACCGCCGCGTCATAAACACTGGTGCGCAGTTCTGCTGCCGGAGTTGCGCTTACGACCACGCTGATGCCTGCTGCGTAGATAAAGAGCGTGAGCCCAAACCAATAGACGGCGAATTCAAGACCGCCCATCTCGTTTCGGCGCAACACGATGAGGGCTGCTGCCGCGGCCAAAGCCACCACCGCGATCGGCAAGAAGCTCGGCGGCTGACCCAATGCCATGCTCGCGAGCGCTGTCGCCGCGCGGCCGAGGAAGAAGATGGTCGCCAGCCAGTAGAGCGCGAGCTCGGCTCCTCCCATCACGTCCCGCCGCATACGAAAGAGGACGCCGATGGCAATAAGCCCGGCGACCCCGTAAATGAGGGCCGCTAGGCTTGAGTTCAGGCCGCCCAGCGCGCCGGGCGCAAAGACAAAGGCCGGCAAAATCGAGCCCAGCAGCACCACACCTATCAGCGCCAAAGGGATGTCCCGGGAAACCTCTGAAGGCAGACCCACGATCCAACTCGCAATCCCAGTTGAAGGCGCTTGCGATCCAGCCTCGAATAGTCGCGCTTCCAGCTTCGCCGCGCGAGCTTTGCGCGACTGCTTCAAGCGCTCGGCGCCTTCGCTCTCCTTTGCTTTCGCCTCGCGCAGCGCCTCCTCCTCGCCCGCCTGACGCGCCGCCTCGGCTTCGCTCAGCACCTGTTCGAGAGACTTGATGAGGCCAACCACATCGGCACGGAAGCGCTCGTGGGTGAGCCGCACCGCATTGCAGCGCGCGAAGGCCCGCATCGCTTCGGGAAGCTCGGTCGATCGTGGCATCCTCGCGTCGTTCACCAGAACCGGGATCACCCGCTTCTTATGGGCGAGCGCGGACTCGAGCTCGATGCGCACGAAATCCTCCGGGTTGTCGAGCCGCCGGGCGCCGGTTTCGTCAGTGACCGAAAGCCAATTCTTGCCGACGACCGCGATCACGACATCGCAGCGTGCGACCTCGTCGTTCAGCACCTGCACGAAATCGAGACCCGGGGCAATATTGTCGATGTCCATGAACAGCCGCTCGGGCGAGAAAGCCTGCTCGAGGCGGCTGTAAAGCGCTTGGGTGAATCCGGCGTCGTCATCGCGCCGATAGTTGATGAAGATATTGCCTGCCATTTGCACGTGCCTCTGCGAGAGCTGCCGCAACGCTATCTCAACGCAACGCGGCCGTCACCGACCGTAAACCGTAACGAGCGGTGGTTGTCTCGCCTCGAAGCCGATATACTGCGCGGGTAAGGGGCAGTCTTACGGGTACCGATCCAATGGACCGGTCATCGCCACGCTTGCGTG
>JBLMXO010000390.1:0-11156 GCA_050257815.1 Actinomycetota bacterium | reverse complement strand
CGTGACCTTCGGTATCGGCCGAGCGCACGGGGAGGAATGTGCCGGCGCCGACATGAAGGGTGACGAAGTGGCGCGACACGCCGCGTGCGTCAAGCGCACGCATCAGCCGGTCGGTAAAGTGAAGGCCCGCTGTGGGGGCCGCAACCGCCCCCTCTTCGCGTGCAAAGACCGTCTGATAGTCGCTTCTGTCGCGCTCGTCGGGGGCCCGGCGCGAGGCGATATAAGGCGGAAGCGGCATGGCGCCTAGCGTGTGAATCGCCTCGTCGAGCGCGAGGCCGGCAAGGTCGAAAGCAAGCGTCACCTCGCCCTCCTCTCCCCGCCCCTCGACGGTCGCGGCAAATCTTCCAAGCAGGCAGGCATTGCCGCCTTCGCCGAAGACCATGCGATCGCCCACCTTCAGCCGTTTCGCCGGACGTGCGAGCGCTTGCCAGCGATGGTCGTCGAGCCGCTCGATCAGGGTAGCCGACACATGCGCCTCGGTTCCCTCCCGCGCGCGAATGCCATCGAGCTCGGCCGGGATGACTTTGGTGTCGTTGAACACGAGCGCGTCGCCGGGGGAAAGCAAGCCAGGCAGGTCGAGCATCATGCGATCGGCGAAAGGCGATGCAGAAGCTGGGTCGACCACGAGCAGCCGCGCCGCGTCGCGCGGATGCGCCGGGCGAAGCGCGATCAGCTCCTCCGGCAGATCGAAATCGAATGCGGCGACGCGCACGGCCCTCGCGCTTTACGCCTTGGCGTCTGACGCGACCCTCGCCGTGAGGATCTTGTCCGGGCTCCTCGGCGGCTCGCCCCGGTTGATGTTGTCGACATTCTCCATGCCGTCGATCACCCTACCCCACACCGTATATTTGCGGTCGAGGAAGGTCGCGTCGTCGAAGCAGATGAAGAACTGACTATCGGCGGAGTCGGGCGATTGCGCGCGCGCCATCGACACGGCGCCGCGCGTATGCGGCTCGGCGTTGAACTCGGCCTTGAGCTTCTTGCCCGAACCGCCGGTGCCGGTGCCGGTCGGGTCGCCGGTCTGCGCCATGAAACCTTCGATCACGCGATGGAACGGCACGCCGTCGTAGAAGTGCTGGCGCGCAAGCTCCTTGATGCGGGCGACATGCTGCGGCGCGAGATCAGGCCGCATCTCGACCGTCACCTTGCCCTTGGTGGTCTCGATGATCAGCGTATCGTCGGGTTTTGCCATTAGGTGCGTTCCTTCCTGCCGTCGGCGTTATGGCACGATCGTCGCCGTCTTGATGTAGTCGAGCTTGGGGAAGTCCTTCTTGAGATAGGCATTGCCCTGGCTCTGCACGAGGCCCTGGTTGGGACCGGCGCCCTGCGGCGCCCCTTCGCCATATTCGGCATAAAGGGCATCGACCACCTCCATGCCCGAGACCACCTGGCCGAACGGCGCGAAGCCCTGATCGTCGAGGCCGGCATTGTCGCCGAAATTGATGAACACTTGCGTGGTGCGCGTGTCGGGTCCTGCGGTGGCGAAGGTGATCATACCGCGCTTGTTGCTCGCCTTGACGGGGTCGTCTTTGATGTTGGCGTCGCGCCACACCTTCGAGATCTGCGGGTTGCCGTTGATGCCGAACTGAACCATGAAGCCGGAGATGACCCGGAAGAAGCGCGTGTCGTTATAGAAGCCGTTCTTCACCAAATTGTAGAAGCGGTCGGCGCCGTTAGGGGCCCAGTCGCGATGCACCTCGACTACGAACACACCTTTGCTTGTGTCGAACTTCACCTTGTAGGTCGCCGGTGCCTTCTCGTTCAGGCTGGCGGGGTTGGAAAGATCGCCGGCGCTCGCGGGCGCCAACGTCGTCATCAGACCGAGCACAAGGCTCGCGCCGAACAAAAGCAATGCCTGAATTCGCATGAGACCTCCTTGGAAGGGCAAACGCGGGCCTAGCCCGCAAATTTCTTTCTGAGCGCCGCGGCGACGATCGGCGGCACGAAGGCCGAAACGTCGCCGCCCATTGCGGCAATCTGGCGGACAAGGCTCGCAGCGATGTGGCGTGAATCGGGCGAGGAGGCCAGAAACACCGTCTCGATCTCCGGAGCAAGGGCCTGATTCATGCCCGCCATCTGCATTTCATAGTCGAAATCTCCCGAGTCGCGTAAACCCCTAATCACGATGCTAGCCTTCGCCTCACGGGCGGCCGCGACCGTCAGCGTGTCGTAGGTGGTGACGTCGAGCTTTAACCCGATCTCCCTCGCTACCGGCTCCAACACCTCCTCGGCGAGCTTGATCCGCTCGTTGGCGGTGAACAGCGGGTGCTTGTCATGATGCGTGCCGATGGCGATGACGAGCTTGTCAACGAGATGCGCGGCGCGGCGCACGATATCGACGTGACCGTAAGTGACGGGATCGAAGCTTCCGGGGTAAAGGCCGACGCGCATGAGGGGCTCCATGGCGCGACGGGCGGCTCCCGCGCGCGAGCCAGTTTCTAGCCGTGCCGCCACCAAATAGAAAGGCCCGGTAGAACCGGGCCTTTCCGCACCCCCCCTTTACCTTGTGAGTTATTTAATAGGGGCGGCTTGTGCGTGGTGGCCGAAGATCCCGTCGAGATTGAAGCGATAGCCGAGGCCTGCCGAGAAGATCCACGGGTCGAGCTGGGCATCACCGACGACGTTGGCGCCCCCAAGCGCAGCGTTGTTGCGCCAGGTGACGGTGGTATCGAGCCAGGTCTTCTTCACGTCGAAATTGAGCGACCAGCCATTGCCAAGCCCGACGTCGATGCCGCCCTGCAGGGTAAAGCCCCAGGCGTCGTCGATGCTGACCTTGGTCGCGCCGAGGCGGTTCTGGCCGGTCCCGGTGTCGAAGAAATTGATATATTGCGTGCCTACGCCGACATAGGGCTGCCACCGTCCCATGCCGAGGAAGTGATATTGCAGCGTGAGCGCCGGCGGGAAGATCCAGGTATCGGCGATCTCGCCGAGATTGGCGATTGTCCCCTTGCCAGTGATGGTGTGCTGCGAGAAGCAGCAAAACAGCTCGGCCGAAAGGTTCTTCGTGAAGTAATAATCGAGCGTCAGAGCGGGGATCACCTCGGTGCTGACGTCGGCGTCGGCGCCGGGGATGCGCACCCCGCCCGCGCGCACCGTCGCGTTGGTATCAGGATCGACCACCGTGCCGAGCAACTTGATGCCGAATTTCCCGTCATCGCTTCCCGCCGCCGCAGGCTGCGCTAGCGCGGTCGCGCTCAAGGCTATGCTCAGGGCGACCAACGCGCCTCTCGCCATTCTAGTCATTTCGACTTCCCCCTGTTCCCCGCCAACGCCCTCAAGACACGCGTCCCCGCGCTGAAGATCGTCGGGTCTTCTCCATTCTTGGGACGGCGTGTTTTGTGGGGAAAGCGCGGAACCTAAGGGACACCTGATCAGGATCAGTGTCGTGCGTATCGGCAACCGACTGTTGCTCCTGCGCCACGAGTTTATTGATCTAGGTCAACCCGTTGCGTGCACGCGTGCTCGGCTCGTATCGCTCGTCCCCTATCATCTCTTGATCAAAATCAAGGCGCGCTACGGCCTCAGGTTCGACTGCTTGTTCTCGTGCGAGGCGCATCGCCGCCCGAGGGGAATTACCTTTGGTTATGACATCTGGGACGAATCCGAGGAGCACCACCCGATTTCCGGCCGGCGTCTCATTTGGCGAGGCTAAAGGCGATAGGCTGGCATCGTTGCAAGTCGCACTCGCGTCTCATGCCGCAACCATCCGCACCCGTCGCGGGCAGAATGTCGCTCTCAGCGTCGAGGGCGGCGAGGCAGTCTTCATTGTCCGATCCGGCACGCTCACACTCAACGTCGTCATGCCGGGAACGACCCGGCAGGTCGTCGCCATCCTTTTTCCCGGCGATGTGCTGTGCTCCGGCTTCGTGCCGCGCGAGGCTGACGCGTCGCTGACCCCGGTAAGCGCGGGCGAACTCTGGCGTTTGCGCTGGCCGGCTTTCGCCGAGCGTCTCGCCAAAGAGCCGGCGCTCGCGAACTTCTACCACGACGCCATCGACCGGCAGATGGCGCACCGCGCGATCCATGCCGCTGCGATCGGTCAGTTCGACTGCCAGCAGAAGGTCGCAACCTTCCTGCTCGAGCTTGCCTTGCGCACAGGCACTCCCTCGCCGACTGGCGGCGGGGTGGTGTTTGACATCCCGTTGAGCCGGAATGACGTCGCCGACTATCTTGGACTGAACGCCGATACGCTGTCGCGCGCCATGTCGCGGCTGAGGTCCTCTGGCGTGCTGAATACGACCGAGCGCAAACGCGCCGTGTTGCGGGATTTTCGTGCGCTGAGCGCACTATCGCCTGCCGCGCGCGCCCTGATCGACCTCCACGGCGACAGACTCGTCTAAGCGAACCGACCGGCGTACGCCCTATTCCGCGGCGTGCTCAGCAACGCCATTCTCTCCGCCGTTCTCGTCGGGGATATGCTCGACCGAGACCACGCGCTCTCCTTCGGCGGTGGAGAACACGATCACCCCTTGCGTCGAGCGGCCCATGATGGAAATGCCTTCGACCGGAACGCGGATGAGTTGACCGCCGTCCGTGACCAGCATGATCTGGTCACTGTCCTCTGCGGGGAAGGAGGCGACCAGCTTGCCGTTCCGCTGGTTCACGGTCATGGCGATGATGCCTTTTCCGCCGCGCCCCGAGATGCGGTACTCGTAGGCGGAGGTGCGCTTGCCGTAGCCCTTCTGCGAGACAGTGAGCACGAACTCCTCATGCGCGCTGAGCTCGGCATAGCGCTCTGGGCTGAGCACCACGGTCTCCTCGCCAGTCTCCTCGCTCTCCATGTCCTGCTCGGACTCGACCCCGCCGCGCCGCACGGCGTTGGCTTGGCGCACATAGGCTGCGCGCTCGGCCGGCGTCGTCTCGACATGGTTCAAGATCGCCATCGAGATCATCTCATCGTCGCCTTCGAGCTTGATGCCGCGGACGCCCGCAGATTCGCGTCCTTTGAATACGCGCACGTCGGTGACGGGGAAGCGGATCGCTTGCCCTTCGGCGCTCGTCAGCAGCACGTCCTGCCGCTCGTTGCACACCTGCACGCCGACGATGCGGTCAGCGCCTTCGAGCTTCATAGCGATCTTGCCGTTCTGGCGCACCTCGATGAAGTCGGACAGCTTGTTGCGCCGGACGGTGCCGCCATTGGTGGCGAACATCACGTCGAGCTTCTCCCACGATGCCTCGTCCTCAGGCAGCGGCAGGATGGTGGTGATGTTCTCGTCCTTGTCCAGCGGGAGCAAATTGACCAGGGCCTTGCCACGGGCCTGGGGTACCGCAAGCGGCAGCCGCCACACCGTCATCTTGTAGGCCATGCCGCGCGAGGAGAAGAACAAGACCGGCGTGTGGGTGTTGGCGATGAAGATGCGGGTGACGAAATCCTCTTCCCGCGTCGCCATGCCGGCGCGGCCCTTGCCGCCCCTCCTCTGAGCGCGATAGGCCGAAAGCGGCACGCGCTTGATGTAGCCCTTGTGCGAGACGGTGACGACCATGTCCTCGCGCTGGATCAGGTCCTCGTCCTCGACCTCGCCTGCCATCTCGAGGATCTCGGTCCGGCGCGGCGTGCCGAACTCGTTCTTGATGGCGGTGAGCTCGTCCTTGATGATGCCGACGATGCGGGCTCTGGAGCGCAAGATGTCGAGATAATTGCCGATCTCGGCGCCGAGCGTCTTCAGCTCATCGCCGATCTCGTCGCGGCCAAGAGCCGTCAGCCGCTGGAGGCGGAGATCGAGAATGGCGCGCGCTTGCTCATCGGAGAGGCGGTAGGTGCCTTGCGCCGAGACCTTGTGGCGCGGGTCGGCGATCAGCTCGACGAGAGCCACCACGTCCTGGGCGGGCCAATCGCGCGCCATCAATCGCTCGCGCGCGGTTGAAGGATCCGGCGCGCTCCGGATCAGCTTGATGATCTCGTCGATATTGGCCACCGCGATGGCGAGGCCGACGAGGATGTGTGCCCGCTCGCGCGCCTTGCGCAGCAGGAACTTGGTGCGCCGCCCGACCACCTCCTCGCGGAACTCGGTGAAGGCACGGATCAAGTCTTTGACGTTTAGCAGCTCGGGCTTGCCGCCGGTGAGTGCCACCATGTTGCAGCCGAAGGTCGATTGCAGTGCCGAGAAGCGGTAGAGCTGGTTCAGCACCACGTCGCCCATGGCGTCGCGCTTCAACTCGATCACCACCCGCATGCCTTGGCGATCGGACTCGTCGCGGATGTCGGAGATGCCCTCGATCTTCTTGTCGCGCACGAGTTCGGCGATCTTTTCCACCATCGCCGCCTTGTTCACTTGATAGGGGATCTCGGTGATGACCAGCGCCTCACGATCCTTGCGAATCGTCTCGTTGTGCACGCGGCCACGCATCAGGATCGAGCCGCGGCCCTTGTGATAGGCCGATCGGATGCCGCCTTTGCCGAGAATGAGACCTCCGGTCGGGAAGTCGGGACCGGGCACGAGCTCGATCAGCTCGTCGATGGTGATGGCGGGATTGTCGAGATAGGTAATACAGGCGTCGATCACCTCGCCGAGATTATGCGGCGGGATGTTGGTCGCCATGCCGACGGCGATGCCACCCGCCCCGTTCACCAGCAGATTGGGGAATTTGGCGGGAAGAACCGACGGCTCTTGCAGGCGGTCGTCGTAGTTCGGCTTGAAATCGACGGTCTCCTTGTCGAGATCGTCGAGCAGATACTGGGAGATCTTGGCGAGGCGCACTTCCGTGTAGCGGGACGCTGCGGGCGGATCGCCGTCGACCGAGCCGAAATTGCCTTGCCCGTCGACCAGCGGCACGCGCATGGAGAAGTCCTGCGCGAGGCGCACGAGGGCGTCGTAGATGGCGAGGTCGCCGTGCGGATGGAAGTCGCCCATCGTGTCGCCCGTGACCTTTGACGACTTCATGTGCTTCTTGTTGAAGTCGAGGCCGAGCCGCTGCATGGCGTAGAGGATGCGCCGGTGCACGGGCTTGAGCCCGTCGCGCACGTCAGGCAGCGCGCGCGACACGATCACGCTCATGGCGTAATCGAGATAGGACCGTTTCATCTCGTCAATGAGCGAGATCGGTCTTATGTCAGAGGGTGTTGGGCCCTCGACGTCGGTCTTCTCGTTGTCGGCCAAGAGAGGAGAAAGCCTGCTTTAGCGCGTGAATGAAACCCGCAACATGCCCTCCCTCGCGAAACAAGAGTCGGCTCCAAAAGGGCGGCGGCCGTTGCTGTATGATGCCTTTCTATAACTGATTTCGCGCGGGCTCCGCAACCGCTCAAGCACCGGGCTATTGTTTTGTTTTACTCTTATCTATCAATGGCTTACACGATCATAGGCTCGCCATTTTGCCGTCGCAGAATGATCCAATTCGCTAACGCGCAAAACGGCGATTCGTCACCCGCTGAAAGGCGCGCGACGCGCAACAATTTAGGGAACCATCGAGGCGAGGAGACCTTGGTCGAACAGGCGGCGTAGCGGGCCACAAGAGCCCGAGCCCTCCTGGCGCGGCACGCGTCAAATCCCTTCTTGAAGCGATCAAGGAGCTAGCCATGAGCCGTTTCCTAGCCACGGCCGCCGTCTCACTCCTGCTTGGCCTCGCGCCGGCTCTTGCCGAGACGCAAGCCCCGGTGACTGCGAGCGATGCGAACCCGGCGCTGCCGTCTGCTCAGCCAGCGGCGTCCGAGCAAGTGACGCCCGGGACGCTGCAATCGTCGGAAACGCCAAACTCGTCCGCTCCAGACCAATCGGCTGCCGGTCCATCTGCAGCAGCGGCGCCTGAACGCTCGCCCTTCTTGGTCAAGCAAAAGACGAGCGATCTGCTCATCGGTAATTTGATCGGCGAGACGGTCGTGACCTCAAACAACGAATCGATCGGCGAGATCACCGATCTCGTCACCAATGAGCACGGCAGGGTCGTCGCCGTCTTGGTCGGAGCCGGCGGCTTTCTCGGCATCGATCAGAAAGACGTCGCCATCCGCTTCGACGACATCAAAGTCTCGCGCGACGAGAACAACAACCTGACGGTGACTGCGAACGTCACCAAGGAGATGATTGCTCAAGCGCCCGATTATAAGACGCTCGACGACCAGCAAATCATTATGGGCGAGAAGAGCGACCGCGAGGACAGCTCGCAATAGCAGGCGTGCTCGCGCTTCGAGCCAATGGAAGAGCCCGGCTTCTCCTTGCGAACGCGAGGCCGGGTTCTTTTTTGGCCCGTGTCAGGACGGCTTGGCGATCATCAGCCAGAAGATCGCGAGGATCGACAGGAAGGCCGGCCAGCCGAGCCAGAACCAGATGCGTGACAGGCGGCGATAGGCTTGAGGCAGGTCCGGCGCTCCCGCGGCGGCTGCCGCTTGGGCCAAATCGCGCATCTTGATTTGCAGATAGACCACGGGGAGCCAGCACGCCCCGATCAACACGTATAGTGCTAGGCTTGCCCATAGCCAGGTCTGGCTCAAATCGTAGCCGCCGAGATGGACGAGACCGATCCCGGTCAGAGGCTGGGCGATCGCCGCCGTCGCGGTGAACACATAATCGGCGATCACCACGGTCCTGAGCGTTGCCGCTATCGCCTCCGGCCGTTCCTTGCGCTCGGCGCGGAACAGGAAGAAGGCGATGCCGAGCCCGGTGCCGAACAGAATGCTCGCGCCGATGACGTGGAGGAATTTCAGCGCAAGATAGAGGCTGGGCACTCCCATCAGCGCTTCTCCTGGAAGGCCATCACGACGAGCGTCGCCGCCATCATCGGCAGCACCTTGAGAAGCGGCCCAAAATGATCGGCCCACAGCGATGGGGCGACGACGCTCAAGCCAAACAGATAGATCGTGCTCAAGATCAGCTGCGCGACGCCTGCCCTGCGCACCCATTTCGGCAAGAGAAAGAGTGCGCCGACGACGATGTCAGCGATCGAGCCCACCGCCACCACGGCCTTCGCCATGGAGGCGCCGAAGCCCGCCCCGGCGACGAGGGTCGTCGCACTCGCGAAGCGCGATGGCGTCAGCGTCAACACGCCGCTGAGGATCCAGAAGAGCGCGGTGGCGATTTGCAGGAGCGGGACGGCGAAGAAGCTCCGCGCGTGCAGGCGGTCCTGGAGGGTCGCCGGCCAGGCAGCGAGCGTTTCCTCAAACCCTTTGATCCTCCCGCCCGCCACAGCGGCGAAGTCGCTACCGTCGACGAGCGTGTCGTAACGGAGCTGGGCGAGCGAGGTACTCCTCGCCGAGGTGACATAACCGGCATAGCCGGCAAGGTCACCAAGACGGAGCAGAAGGCGCAACAGCGATATCGGCAGGACGATGACGTGCGCTCTGCCGAAGCCCAGCCAGTGCCGATAGCCGACAAGAATCTCGCGCAAGCTCAGCGTCTCGGGACCCGCCGCGTGAAGCACGGTTCGCGCCGGCTCCTCGCGTGTCGCAAGCTGTGCGATGCCACGCGCGAGATCATCGAGCGCGATCGGCTGAAAGCGCTCGCTCCCCTCCCCTGGCAGCGGCAAGACGAAAGGAAGTCCGGCGAGCCCACGCATCAGCGACGTGCCGCCATAGGCGCCGCGCCCGATCACGAGCGACGGCTTCACGATCAACCAATTTACGTCGAGACGGCTGAGCGCGGCATCCGCTTTCGCCTTGGACTGGGCATAAGCGGTTGGCACGTCCGTCTCTGCGCTCACCGCCGAGACATGGATGATGCGGCGAACACCCGAGGCTGACGCCGCCTCGAACAATGCGATGGTTGCGTCGGCATGGATGCGCTCGGCGTCGTCACGCAGATTTCCCTGCAAGATGCCGACGCAATTCACCACCGCGTCGATCCCGGCAAGACGCGGCAGCCAATGCGCAGGCGTCACGTCGGTGTTGAAGTCGCACGCGATCCATTCGATGGCGGGATTGATGCGGCGCGCAAGCTCAAGGTCACGGCCGCAGCCGATGACGGTCACTTCCTCATGCAATAGCGCCGCGACCACTTCGCTGCCGATGAAACCATAAGCACCGGTGACCAGGCACTTCATGAAGGGAGTTGCCACCCACTTGGTACGTCATGCCCGGCCTTGAGCCGGGCATCCAGGGGCAACACGCTCAGAGCATCGGGTCCTGGATCGCCGGGTCAAGCCCGGCGATGACGTGGTCTATGGATTGTCCGCTAAAACGGGATCTCGTCGTCGAGCTCTTTGTCGAAGGAGGCGTTGCTGTTCTTGCCGCCGCCGAATGAGGAACCTGTGCGGCCGAAATCCCCGCCG
Organism: Actinomycetota bacterium; assembly: GCA_050257815.1. Classification (GTDB taxonomy): domain Bacteria; phylum Pseudomonadota; class Alphaproteobacteria; order Rhizobiales; family Methyloligellaceae; genus Methyloceanibacter. The sequence continues at coordinate 962 of JBLMXO010000390.1, read as the reverse complement.
CCGCCGCTCGGACGATCCTCCCCGCCTCCGCCGCGCCCATCGAGCATGGTGAGGGTTGAGTTGAAGCCCTGGAGCACGACCTCGGTCGAGTAGCGGTCCTGCCCCGATTGATCCTGCCATTTCCGGGTCTGCAGCGAGCCCTCGATGTAAACCTTAGAGCCCTTCTTGAGGTATTGCTCGGCGACGCGGCACAGCCCTTCATTGAAGATGACAACGCGGTGCCATTCGGTCTTCTCGCGCCGCTCTCCCGTCGCCTTATCGCGCCAGCTATCGCTGGTGGCGACACGCAGATTGACGATGGGCCGTCCATCCTGGGTTTGACGGACCTCGGGATCAGCCCCGAGGTTACCCACCAAAATCACTTTGTTGACCGATCCGGCCATATTCGATACCTCCCCGCGCGCGCCGACTTCGTGACCCGCTACGGCCAATGTAGCGCCCGGACGGAGGCGCATTCCACCGCCCTGCGCAGCCTCTCCACAGGGCCAGCTCAGCGGCCTCCAACTGTCAGGCTGAAGTCAGTTGTACACGGTTTGTTCTCGCCAGTCGAGTCTTGTGCGTCCTTGCCATCTTGAGATTTGCCGGGGTGGGCCCTATGCCTAGGATCAATAATACAGGTGTGGGGAATTTGTGGGGTGCGTCCAGCGTGGCGTGGCTCGCCTGAAGCAAGGGGAAAGAATGCAACGGTCAGTCGAGCACCGCCAGGCGCCAAAGCGTAGACCGCGCAGGCGCGATCCACGCGTGCAGTATTTCGGTTTCAGCGCGCTCCAGCTTCCCTTCATCTACGTTCTCGTCGGGAACTGGCTGTTCTCGGCGCTGTTTTTCGCGGGAACGAAGCTCGTCTGGCATTGGGTGCCGGTGGATTGGACGCTCGGCGACCGCATCGCCCAGATGATCAAGGATGCCGTGTTCGCCATTCTGCCGGCGGTGCTCGCCATCTGTATCGTCGCCGCGCAGCGGCT
>JBLMXO010000389.1:0-4398 GCA_050257815.1 Actinomycetota bacterium | reverse complement strand
TCGTCGGCGCGCCGATTACCTCCAACGTTAGGCGCCCCCGGCTCTACCTTGCAATACACATGCACTCCGCTAAAGAGACCATCGAAGCCTACATTCGCGCGAAGGACGGCAATCGGCCTTTTCTTATGGAAAGAGCCTTCGCAGAAGACGCTGTGTTGGACGTCGCGGTTACGACCGGCACGATCAGTTTTCCCCCAACATCGTCTGGCCTCGAATCGATCGCGAATACGCTCGTTCGCGAATTTGTTCGAACCTACGAGAATGTCCACACGTTCTGTCTTGACTCGCCGCCGGGTCACGACGCGGCTACCTTTTCATGCAACTGGCTCGTTGCGATGTCGGAGAGGGAGAATCGCAACGTCCGTGTTGGTTGCGGTCGCTACGATTGGCATTTTCGATTGCCCACCCGTAGGGCGGCACGCCTCAAGATCACAATTCAACTCATGGAATCCCTCGCGCCACGGGCTCTCCTCCCCGTCATGCATTGGGTATCGACTCTCCCTCATCCCTGGTGTCCTGCTCGTCTGGCGCTGGCCGAGCTCCCAAATTTCCCTGAACTTCGAGTATTGCGAAAACACCTTGCGAATCGGTCCGCCTAACGTCGCGGTCAACGGGCCGCGGCCGGAACATCCCTTCTCGTTCGCGAACGTCGGCGCGGCGCGCCGGTTACCTCTAACGTTAGGGCGCACACATGAGTGAAAGCCAAGCATCTTGGGAGAATCGGGTAGCTGCTCTCTGGGGTGCCATTGACGATTACGACCCAGAGGTCTTTGTGGGGCACGTCGAAGCGCTCGCGGCCGAGTTGCCGCCCGGAAGCGCTCTCGGGTTGTTTGAACGTGCTTCCGCTCACGATTCCGCAGGCCACCCTGACGTTGCAGTTCCACTTTATCGCGCTGCGTTGAGCGCCGGCCTCGCCGGCATTCGCCGACGTGAAGCGACCATCCAATTAGCCAGTTCACTACGCAGCCTCGGCCTCGCCGCTGAAGCGGCCACTCTGCTTTTCGATGAGCTTCACGGCGGATCCGATAATCTCGATGACGCCGTTCGAGCGTTCCTCGCGCTCGCACTCGTCGATCTCGGTCGTGAGCGCGAGGCGGTCGGTATCAGTCTGGCCGCACTTTCCAAGTACTTGCCTCGATACAATCGATCGCTCGCTCGCTATGCGAGCGAACTGGCTGCCCAACCCTAGGCGGCGAGTGTGCGCCCTGACCTTGCGGTCAACCGGACCCGCCGGCTCATACTTCCACTTCGGCCAGCACCGGGCGGCGGGCCGGTTACCTGCAACGTCATATTCCATCGACCAAGTCGCACCCGAGCATCCGAATCGGTAACTTTGAGCGGACCGGGCACTTTCACAGTCGAGGTTGTTGGCGAGTCGCACTGTCAGGAAGCGCTTGAGAAAATCTGCGGCGGCCGAACGGAAGATCGCGCTGATAAGCATTGCCGAAGGTCTATCGTCAACGGCTCAGGGCGGGCGTTAGGGCGCTGGAACGTGCGTCTGCGCTCAAACGGGAGCATTCCGCCGCGCCGTTTGCCATGATCACTCCCTGCGGAGGCCCTCGATGCATCACCCAAAGTTGACGGTGCGAGGCGTCCGCGCTCGACCGGTGCTGATACCGCTCAGACGCCCAATCGTCTCGCGCGTTGGGCTATTCCACGATTGGCCGCTCATCCTCATCGATCTGGAGACAAGCGAGGGCATCGTGGGTCGCAGTTACCTTGAGCCCTACCTGAAGCTCTCCCCCCGGTACATCGTTCCAATGATCGACGACATTGGCCAAGCACTCAAAGGACAGCGGGTCGCGCCATTTGACCAGTACAGAAAAGCCACGGGCTCACTCCACCTGGTCGGGCGGGAAGGCCTGGCGTTGATCGCTGCATCCGCGCTCGACATGGCTGCCTGGGATGCCCTGGCGCAGGGGGCGAACATGCCTCTGGCAGAGTACCTGGGCGGGACCATCGGTCCCGTGCCGGCATACAACAGCAACGGGTTGTGGCTAACACCGGTCGAGGGCATAGGGAGAGAGGCCGAGGAGTTGGTTCGCGAAGGCCGGTTCTCCGCCCTCAAGCTGCGCCTTGGTCGCGACAGGCTAAGAGATGACGTTGCCTGTATCGCAGCCGTCCGGGATGCGGTAGGCGCGGACGTGAAGCTGATGTGCGACTTCAACCAGGGTTTGTCTTTGGGCGACGCACTCCTGCGGTGTCATGCCCTTGACGACCATGGACTCTACTGGTTTGAAGAACCCATCACGTACGACAACATTCCCGGCTACGTCCAACTTGCCGGGGAGCTAAGGACGCCGGTCCAGCTCGGTGAGAATTTCTACGGCCCGCGACAGATGTACCAAGCTGTGCTCGCTGGTGCGGGCGATCTCGTCATGCCCGACATGATGCGCATTGGCGGCGTCAGTGGCTGGTTGCGCGCGGCCGCGATTGCCGGCGCAGCAGGCATCCCGATGTCTACCCACCTGTATCCCGAGATCGCGGCGCACCTCATGCGGGTGACTGATACCGCCCATTGGTTGGAGTGGCAGGACTGGGCGGACCCAGTACTCGAGGAGCCGTTCAAGATTGAGAATGGCTTTCTGCAGGTTCCAGATCGGCCAGGCCAAGGCATCGCATGGGACGAAAGGGCCGTTGCGAAGTACAGCTATTGAGCTCAATGCCGTCCCTGGCACAGCGCCCTGACCCATCGCACATTTCCGTTTGTGTGATGATGATCGGGAGTGTCGGCCGGATGGGCGGCCCTGCCTGCGTTGCGCCACGACAGAGCGTGGAACCCTACGAGCTCTGCCGGCGAGGCGATTACGATGCGACCAAGACGCTGTTCGGACGTATGATGCAACAGGCCGAAGACGCCAAGCTGGCTTCCGCGGATCATTTCAGCGTCGACGGTACGTTGATCCGTGCCTGGGCCTCGATCAAGAGGTTCGTGCCGAAGCATGGGCCGCCGCCGGAGAAGACGGGCAGCAAGAGCAATCCGGAAGTCGATTCTAAGCGCCAGAAGCGGCTTACCAGGGAGCCGTTCTCAAGTGGCCAGTGGTCCGAAAATTCCCCAGGCAGGTGAGACGGTGCCGCCCCGAGGAACATAAGCCAGGACCAACACGATGCAAGTCGATGCGCGCGGCCTCTCTCTCTCGATCGCCAATGCAAAGGCGGCCACTGCCTTCGACCATCTCGTCACCGGCTACCTCACGTTCCGAAGCGATACGCCCGTCCGTCTTGACACGCTACTGGAAGCCGACCCGGACTTTGCGTTGGCGCATTGCATGAAAGGCTACTTCGCGATGCTTGCGTTCAAGCAAGCGATGGTTCCGGTCGCGAAGCAGGCTGCACACACCGCGCAGTCGCTTGGCGTAGACGCCACTCCGCGTGAGCGCAGCCACATCGACGCTCTGACCGCTTGGGTCGAGGGTGAACTCGATCGCACCGTCGCCACTTGGGAGGCGATTCTGCGCAAGCACCCGCATGACGTGGTTGCCTTCCGGCTCGCCCATTTCGTCAATTTCTGGCTCGGTCGCCCGCAGGACATGGTGGCCTCTGTCGAGCGCGTCATCCCGCACTGGTCGGAGGACATCCCGGGCTTTACGTCGATTCTTGCCTGCCGCTGTTTCGCCCAGGAAGAGGTCGGGAACCATCTCGCCGCCGAGCCATCGGGGCGCCACGCCATCGACCTCGACCCCGGCGACCTATGGGCTGCGCACGGCGTCGCCCATGTAATGGAGGCCCAGGGCCGCCGCAGCGAAGGCATCCAATGGCTCACGACCCTCGCGCCCAACTGGGAGGGCAGCCATAACTTACAGCACCATCTCTGGTGGCACTGCGCGCTTTTCAAACTCGAGCACTGCGACTATCCCGCCGTGCTCGAGCTCTACGATACCCGCTTCCGCAATCTCACCGCGCCGCTCACGGTCGCATCGCCGGACGTCTACATCGACGTCCAGAACGCGGCATCGATGCTCTTCCGCCTCCAGCGGCTCGGCGTCGATGTCGGCAACCGCTGGGAGGAGTTAGCCGACAAGGCGGAGGCACGGATCGGTGACTGCCAATCGGCTTTCACTCTCCCGCACTGGCTGATGGCGCTGACTGCTACCGGCCGCACGTCTGCCGCGGAGCGCATGCTCGGGGCCATGCGCACCTTCGCGAATGGCCGCGGCACCGTGCCCCCCATCGTGCGCGATTACGTGCTGCCGATCGCCGAAGCCCAGCTCGCCCACGCCGCCGGACGTCACGCCGAGGCCGTCGCCCTAATGCGTCCGGCCATTGGCGGCATGTACAGACTCGGCGGCAGCCACGCCCAGCAGGACGTGCTCGAGCAACTCTTCGTGGATGCCGCCCTCAAGTCCCGCAGCACCGCAGATATCCGTCTCGCCCTCGAGCGTGTCGCCGGGCGCCGGC
>JBLMXO010000388.1:0-3415 GCA_050257815.1 Actinomycetota bacterium | reverse complement strand
TGTCCTTGTTCTTTCGGATGAGGAGAAGCCGCAAAGCCTGGGCGAACAATAGAGGCCGCAGATTACAAAAATTATTATGCGTCTCAAGTGCCGCGACAACTTTATCCGAAACCCGCTTGCTTCCGCGCGGGACGAGGTGACGCGGCCGGCGATGGGACCGCCGGCCACGCGTTGCTTTGCCTTAAACCGGCCGGCTAAGCCGCTGATCTATTGGCCTGGAGCGCCTTTACGTCAGCCGTCGACAACGGCTTGCCCCCGATCGCAAAGTTGCCGTTTTTGATCTCCTCGATGAAAACCCAGGTCACTTGGCGCATGGCCTCACCTTCGATGGCAACCATCGCATTGGTAATGTCGGTCACCATTCTTTTCTTCTGTTGCTCGTTGAACACGCCTTCGATGAGCTTCACGTTGACGAGTGGCATTGATCTCTCCTTCCGTTGCAGCAAGGCCCGATGCCCCGCACGGTGGGCCGGGACTTAAGCGCTCGTGGCAGGCAAGGAAATGATCGGGACGCCGCGATCTTTGATCGAGACGCCGGAAAGAGCAGGCAAACTGCCCCATCGTCGCGTGCGTAGGTCTCACTTGGTCAGGCAGTCGGAGTAGGTTTCCTCGCCTGCGGGGCCCTCGGTGACGAAGGCGGTGTTGCCCTTGTTCCAGAAAACGAAGCTCTCGTCCTTGTTGGCGTAGCGTGCGCCCGACGCCGACATCGCCTGAGGAAGAGTCAGACTCCGCCCATCGCTGAGCTTGAGCTCCACCTTGTCGGCATAGAACGTGGCGGCGATGCTCTTGCCGTCTTTGCAGTTAAACGTGGCGGTTGCGACCGGCGTCCCGGCGCGAGCCTGCTGCATCCAAAGCATGAGGACGACGAGAGCGGCGAGCTTTGGCAAGTGCATAGGCGCGATCATGGTACTCGCGGCGGCCATCGTTACGGCAGGTGTAACTATAGCCCCTGTCTTCGTCGCGGCGAAGGAGCGAGGTCGTCTCGCCCATATTGATGGGGGTGTCGCGCGATGCGAAACTCGAAGGCGTCGCTGCCGCGCATTCCCGTCGAGGACGTCTCAGGTGAGCCTCAGGCGCATAGGTCGGGCAAGGTTTTGGCGCCAGGCTCTTTCGGTCGTAACGCTCGCATTGCTTGTTTTCGGCCGTTGCGAGACGGCCTCGGCTGTGGATCAGCCCCTCCCGATCCAAGGCGTCTGGACCGGCTTCTACATGTGTAGCCAGGGAGCCGCCGGGTTCCTGCTCACCATCACTGGCGATGACCTCGCCAAGCTCACGGCGCGCTTTCGTTTCTTTGCCTTCCCGGAGAACCCGAATGTCCAAAGCGGCGAGTTCGAGCTGACCGGCAGCTTTGATCCGCCTTCCGGGCGGCTCGAGCTCGCTCCCTCGAGGTGGATCGATCGGCCTGACGGCTACGCCATGGTGGGTATCAAGGGCTCGATTCAGCCTGATCGAACGATCCAAGGCACGATCGATGCTCCGGGTTGCACCCGCTTCGCCATGTACAAGAAGAGCGCGGAGGGTGAGCCGAGCACGGCCACAATGCTCGAGGCAATCCTGACCCTATCCCTGCTCGCTACGCCGCTCGCCCTTCTCGTCTCGCTCTTCCTGCTCTGGCTCTATCTGCGCGCCGTTAAACGCACGATGGCCCGGCGCGCGACGACTGCGCCGTCCGGGATACCATCGGCCTCCGTCGCGCCCGTAAACGCGGCGCCACCCTCGCCGCTTGAGATCGCTACCACCGACGCGGCGTGGCCGCCCTCGGCGAATCATGAACTGCGATGGCGCACGATGATGGGGCCCTGGCGAGCGGCTGGCGTCTATACCGCCGCTGGATTGGGCTGCGCCGCGACTCTGGCGGCAGCCTTCGTCGGCACGATCGGCTCGGGCTTTACCCCTTTCAAGTTTCTGCTGTTCACCCTCTATTTCGCTTGGCCGGTCGTGCTGACCATCGGCATCGTTGCCATCAATTCATGGCGGGCTTGGCTCTTAGTCGCCTCCCTTTATCTGCTCACCCTCGCCCCTATCGTCGCCATCGAGCTCCACTTCAGCGAGAGGTTCACCACGTGGCAGGCAGTCGAGCTGTGGTTCCTCTTCAACCTGCCCGGCAATCTCATCGCTCTCACTTCGCTCACGCGGCGCATCAGGGCGGTCGGTCCAATGGTACTCGGGATTCTCGTCCTCGCCATCGGCGGGGGGATCGCAAGCTACGTGCTCATCGGCAGCGGCAATCTGTTCCGCCGCCTCATGCTGTTCGGCCTTTCGCTTGGGCTGGAGGGGCTCGCGCCGTTCTATGCCCTCGGAGTCATTGCCGCCATTTTGCTCGGTCTGTTGGGCTGGGCCTGCCTGCGCGGACTTGGCGTGCTCTACAGCAAGAGGTGGATCAACGACCAGACGCTGGCGATCGACTCGATCTGGCTCGCCTTCGTGCTCGCGACCGCTCTGACCATTGTCGAGGACGGCTGGGGTTGGTTCGCGCTCGCCCTGGCGGGCATCGCCGTCTACAAGATCACCGCGCTGTTGGGCTTTGCCCTGGTGCGCCGGCGCTTTCCCGGCACTGCGCTCGACCCCAAGCTCCTGCTGCTCCGCGTGTTCGCCTTGGGCAAACGCAGCGAGCAGCTGTTTGATGCCTTCGGCAAGCCCTGGCGCTATGTCGGAAGCATTCGCTTCATTGCCGGTCCCGATCTCGCCACCTCGACCATCGAGCCGCATGAGTTCCTCGACTTTCTGACTGGAAAGCTCGCGCGCCGCTTCATCTCGAGCTCCGACGCGCTCGCTCGTCGCCTCGCCGAGACCGAGCCCCGCCGCGACTTCGATGGCCGCTATCGCGTAAGCGAATTCCTATGCCACGACGACACTTGGAAGATGGCGCTCGGCGCCCTCGCCCGCGATAGCGACGCTGTGCTGATGGACCTGCGCGGCTTTTCCCCGGGCAATAGCGGGTGCATCTTCGAGATCAATGAACTCCTGAACGTGATGCCACTCGACCGCGTCGTCTTCGTAATCGACGAGACCACCGACCAGGCCTTCTTGCACGACACCCTGTCTCAGGCCTGGCAAACCGTGGGAACAGATTCACCCAACCGCACCATGGCAAGTCCGCGCGCCGTCTTCTTCCGCCTCAGGCAACCCCGCGAGGTAGTGCCGAAGCTCGTAGATGTCGTGATGGCTGCGGCTCTCGTCTCGAAGCGTCCAGCGGCTCACTTGATGTGATAGGTGAAATTATAGGCTTTGCCCTCAGGGTCCCGGGCGCTGAGCGCCATGTCGCCAGTTGCTCCGGCAAATTCGCCGGTACCGCCGGTGATCGCGAGCACCGAATCGCCCGCATCATAGAACGGCCCCTCGACCGTCAATTGGCCCTTGTCGAGAGAGAGCGTCCAGAAGCACTCCCACGCTTTGCCGGGCACGGTCCGGAAGC
>JBLMXO010000387.1:0-2505 GCA_050257815.1 Actinomycetota bacterium | reverse complement strand
GTGCCGTCCGTCGCGTCATTTCCCGCCACAAGACTTGAACCGCCATGGCCGCTGAATCGGCGAAACAATTCGAGGCGCTGGAAGCCCAGGCCGCGACCCTGCTCGATGCCTTCAAGCGGGCCGGTTACGAGCAGGTTGCGCCCTCGATCATCCAACCTGCCGATATCTTCCTCGATCAGATCGGCGAGGCGATCAGAAGCCGCACCTATGTCTTCACCGATCTCGCCGGCGACGAGCTCTGCCTGCGTCCTGATCTCACCGTGCCGGTGTCGCGGCTCTATCTTGAGCGCCACCCCGACGCCAACGCCGAAGCCCGCTACTGCTATAACGGCCCCGCCTTCCGCTTCTTCCCCGATCGCAGCAATCGGGCCCATCCGCGCGAATTCCGCCAAGCCGGCATCGAGTGCTTCGGCGCCAAAGACCGCGAGAGCGCTGATGTCGAGGTGGTGTTGCTCGCAGTCGAGGCGGTGCGTGCGGCGGGCCTCAAGGAATTCCGCTTTCGCTTCGGCGACATCGCTCTGTTCTATGCCTTGCTCGATGCGCTCGACCTACCCGAGCGCTGGCGGCTCAAGCTCCGTCACTATTTCTGGCGTCCGCCGGTGTTCCACAAGCTGCTCGCAGGCCTCGCCAAGGGCGAGCGCAGGGAGGGCAACGGGCCTATCGCATCTTTCGCCTCGACGCTGAGTGGCATGAGCCAGGAGAAGGCGGAAGCGGCGGTCGCTGCGTATCTTGACCGCGAAGGGCTTCCGCTTGCCGGCAACCGCACGCTCGGTGAGATCACTGCACGCCTGCTCGACCACGCCGCCGACCTCGCCGCCGAGCCCCTGCCGAACGAAGTGGCCACGGTCATCGACTATTATCTCGCCGTGTCGGGGCCGCCGCGTGAGGCGATCAATCGCATTGCGCTGATCGCCAAGGGGGCAGGGATCGACCTCGACGCCGCGATTGATAATTGCATGCGTCGCTTCGAACGCTTGAAGACGAGCGGCATCGATCTTGACGTTGCCGCCTTCGTCACCGAGTTCGGCCGCAACCTCGAATATTATTCGGGCCTCGTGTTCCAGATCGAGGTCGGCGACGCGCGCAACGCAAGCCAGATCGCCGGCGGCGGGCGCTACGACGGGTTGCTCGCCAAGCTTGGCGCGCCACGCGAGGTGCGGGCCATCGGCTCTGCCATCCATACAGAACGGCTGCTTGCTGCCGTGGAGAGGAAGTCGTGATGGCGGCAAAGCTCTCAATCGCCGTTCCCTCAAAGGGCCGGCTCAAAGATCAAGCGGCAGAGATGTTCGATCGCGCGAAGCTTTCCCTGCGCAAGACCGGCCACGAACGTGGCTATCGCGGCGCGCTCGAAGGCCTCGACGGCGTCGAGGTCGTCTACATGTCCGCCGCCGAGATCGTGCACCAGCTCAAATCGGGACGCGTTCAGCTCGGCATCACCGGCGAGGATCTGATCCGCGAAACGCTCGCCGACGTTGACGGCACGGTCGAGTTTCTTCTGCCGCTCGGTTTCGGCCGCGCCGATGTCGTGGTCGCCGTGCCCGATTGCTGGATAGACGTCAACTGCATGGAAGATCTGGAGGACGTCGCCGCGCAATTCGCTCGGGCGCATGGCCGGCGCTTACGCGTCGCGACCAAATATATGAGCCTAACGCGGCGCTTCTTTGCCGCGCGCGGTGTCGCCGGCTATCGCATCGTCGAGAGCGCAGGTGCCACCGAGGCGACGCCGGCCGCAGGCACCGCGGAGCTGATCGTCGACATCACCACGACGGGGACGACGCTCCGCGCCAACCATCTGAAAGTGCTGGAGGACGGTCTTATCCTGGAGTCGCAAGCGCATCTCTTCGCTTCGCGCGGCGCGAACTGGGGCGCGGCGGCGGCGGCGAAGCTCCGCGATGCGATTGTGACGAGATTATCAACCTAGTTTTCGCGGCTTCATTGGCGCTCGCGCGAAACACAAGCTACGGTTCTCGGCATGATTCGCTTTCTAATCGCAGCACTTCTGCTCGGTGCTTCGCTAGTGCCAGCGCTCGCCGCGCCCGCGCGCATCATCATTTTGCGCCACGGCGAGAAGGCCAATCCCTGGAAGCTGTGCGAGACGGGGGCCGAGCGCGCCGAGGCACTCGCGGAAACTTATCTCGGCGCCAAGGCCTCGAAGTCGCTGTTCGCCGATGGCGAGCGGCCCGCCTTCTTCTTCGCCATCACGCTCCACACGCTTGAGCTTGCCTCGCCGTCGGTCGCGAGCTGGTCCAAGCCGATCATTCTCTATTCGGTGGTGCCGGACGAGTCCGACGACGAGCTGCACGTCAAAGCGCTGAATGAGCGCACTGAGGAGGCCGCCGCCAACATCATGCAGAACCCCGCACTCAACGGCAAAACCGTGGTCATGGTGTGGGAGCACAAGCACATTGCCAACGAGAAGCTCGAGGACAAGTTCGCGGGCGAGGCGGTGACTCTGCGCAAGCTCTTGAAGCTCGACATCCTGCCCGGCGTGCCCAAGACCTGGCC
>JBLMXO010000386.1:0-6002 GCA_050257815.1 Actinomycetota bacterium | reverse complement strand
CGCTCATTCGCTGGTCCGCCCGCAACGTTTTCCTGGTCGGCATCGCCACCGTCTTCGTCACTCTCGCCGGCATCTATGCCGTCGCGAAAGTGCCGCTCGATGCCATCCCAGATCTCTCCGACGTTCAGGTCATCGTTTACACCGAGTTCCCCGGCCAGGCGCCTCAAGTGGTTGAGGATCAGGTCACTTATCCGCTGACTACGGCGATGCTGACCGTGCCGCGCTCGAAAGTGGTGCGCGGGTTCTCCTTTTTCGGCGTCTCTTTTGTCTACGTCATCTTCGAGGATGGCACCGACATCTATTGGGCCCGCTCCCGCGTGCTTGAATATTTGAGCTCGGCGGCGCAACGGCTGCCCTCAGGTGTCAGCCCGACGCTTGGACCTGACGCGACCGGAGTCGGCTGGGTCTATCAATATGTCGTGCTGGGCGCCCAGAAGAGCCTCGCCGAGCTCCGCACCATTCAGGATTGGTACGTTCGCTTTGGGCTTGCCAAGGCCGAAGGCGTGGCCGAGGTCGCGAGCGTTGGCGGGTTCGTCAAGCAATACAGCGTCGTGGTCGATCCGCGCCGGCTCCAGGCCCTCGGTATCCCGCTCTCACGCATTCGCGACGTAATCCGAGAGAGCAATATGGACGTCGGCGGTCGCACGCTTGAAGTGTCGGAGACTGAGTACGCCATTCGCGGTCGCGGCTATATCAAGTCGCCCCAAGACCTAGAGCAGATCGTCGTCAAGAACGACGGCGGTGTGCCGGTGCTGCTGAAAGATGTTGCCCGGGTCGAGCTAGCGCCCGATGAACGTCGCGGCATTACCGAGATGAACGGCGAAGGGGAGGTGGTGTCCGGCATTGCACTTCAGCGCTTCGGCGAGAATGCGCTTTCGGTCATCCAACACGTGAAGGATCGGCTTGCGGAGATCGCGCCAAGCCTGCCCAAGGGGGTGAGCATCAAGGCCGTCTACGATCGCTCCGACCTGATCAATCGCGCGATCGACACGCTGAAGCGAACTCTAGTCGAGGAGAGCTTCATCGTAGCCCTCGTATGCGTCATCTTCCTACTGCATGCGCGTAGCGCTCTCGTCGCCATCATCACCCTGCCGCTCGGCGTGCTCATCGCCTACATTTGCATGTGGTTGTTGGGCCTCAGCTCCAACATCATGAGCCTCGGCGGCATTGCCATCGCCATCGGCGCCATGGTCGACGCCGCCATTGTCATGATCGAGAACGCTCATAAGCGGCTCGAACGGGCGCCGTCCGGAAAGTCGCGCGTCGAAGTGCTGATCGAAGCGGCGATCGAGGTAGGGCCAGCGCTGTTCTTTAGCCTGCTCATTATCACCGTCTCTTTCCTGCCGATCTTCACGCTTGAGGCCCAAGAGGGGCGGCTGTTCAAGCCGCTCGCATATACCAAGACCTTTGCCATGGCGGCAGGCGCCCTGCTTTCGGTTCTCCTCGTGCCGGCGCTCATGACCATCTTCGTGCGTGGCCGCATCATGCCCGAGCACAAGAATCCGGTGAATCGCTTCCTGATCTGGATCTATCGGCCGGTGATCCAGCTTGCCCTGAAATTCAAGACGGCCACCATCCTGATGGCGCTTCTTGTGCTCGGCGTGAGCCTCTGGCCTGCCTCGAAGCTCGGCACCGAGTTCATGCCCACGCTGAATGAGGGAACTTTGTTCTATATGCCGGTGACTCTTCCCGGCATATCCATCACCAAGGCAGCCGAGCTCCTTCAGACACAGGACAAGATCATCAAGTCCTTCCCCGAGGTCGCCTCGGTCTGGGGCAAGGCCGGCCGCGCGGCGACCGCAACCGACCCGGCCCCGACCGAGATGGTCGAGACCGTGATCAACCTTAAGCCCGAGGACGAATGGCGCCCGGGCATGACCATCGACAAGCTGACCACCGAGATGGACAAGTCGTTGCAATTTCCGGGCGTCTCCAACGCCTGGACCATGCCGATCAAGGCCCGCATTGACATGCTATCAACCGGCATCCGCACGCCGGTGGGTGTCAAGGTTTTCGGCAAGGACCTCGCGGAGATTGACAAGGTCGCGCGTGAGATCGAAGCCGTGCTTCGCAACGTGCCGGGAACGGCAAGCGCCTATGCCGAGCGGACCATTGGCGGCTACTATTTGAATGTCGATCCTGACCGGGCGCAACTCGCCCGCTATGGCCTTATGGTCGGCGATGTGCAGGACGTCATCGCCATGGCGCTGGGCGCCGAGCCGGTGACGACCACCGTCGAGGGCAGGGAGCGCTACACCGTCAGCATTCGCTATCCACGCGACTATCGCAACAATCCAGAGGCGATCGCGGACCAGGTCCTTATACCGCTCTCAAATGGCGGTACGGTGCCGCTCGGCGAGGTGGCCAAAGTCAGTCTGGCCCAAGGCCCGTCGAGCATCCGCACCGAAAATGCGCAACTCGCGACATATATATATGTTGATGTACGCGACCGCGATATCGGAAGCTACGTCGCTGACGCGCAAAGGGCGGTGACCGCAAGCGTTCAGTTCCCGCCTGGCTCGTACGCCACGTGGAGCGGTCAGTTCGAATATCTCGAGCGGGCCGAAGCGCGGCTGAAGATCGTGGTTCCGGTCACTCTGCTCATCATCTTCCTGCTGCTCTACCTCAATTTCCGGCGCATCACCGAGACGCTCATCGTCATGCTGTCGGTACCGTTCGCGCTCGTCGGTGGGCTTTGGCTCATATGGTGGCTGGGCTTCAATCTCTCTGTTGCGGTAGCGGTGGGCTTCATCGCGCTCGCTGGTGTCGCCGCAGAGACCGGGGTGGTGATGTTGATCTACCTTGACAGCGCGCTCGCCGAACTTAAGGAGAAGCGCGAGCGCGAAGGGCGTTCATTCGCGCGCGACGACCTTCACGCTGCCATCATGGCCGGCGCCGTCGAGCGCGTGCGGCCGAAGATGATGACCGTTGCGGCAATCATGGCGGGCCTTTTGCCGATCATGTGGAGCCACGGCACCGGAGCCGAGGTCATGCAGCGCATCGCCGTTCCCATGATCGGCGGCATGGTGTCATCGACTCTGCTCACGCTTATCGTGATCCCGGCGATCTATGCTGTCGTGAAGGGCTTTGGCCTACAATCAGTCCAAACCAATAGTCCTCACACCGCTGCATCCGTCTCCCTTGAGACATAGACCGCTGCCAATAAGCCGCAGGCAGTGACACGCGGGAATAGTCGGCAACGAAAGTGAGGACAATTTCCGTGTCTTCCCCTCTGCTTGTTCTGGTGAGGATTGGCAACGCTTGCAATGACCTATGGGCTAGCGTTCGCGCGCCATCGAGTCAGCACAGCCATCCGCAATCGCGTGAGTGACGTCTGAGCCTGGATGGTGCGTGTCATCCATCTTGCCCATGTGCCTCCATTGCCGACTTCCTTCTCCTCCCTTCGCTCCCTCGTCCTCATCGCTGTCATCGCCCTGACCGCCCATGGCGCGCGTGCCGATGATGAGACAGAGGTACCTGCGGCTCCCCCACCGGTCAACATCACCATCCATTATCTCGGCAAAGTCTATGCCGATGAGCCTGTGCCGCTCTCGCTGGTCGATCCCATCCTCACCGACAACGTCGTGCAGGGCGCACGGCTTGCTATTATGGACAACAACAAGAGCGGCCAGTTTCTCGGCCAGCACTACGAGCTCGTCGAGGATATCCTGCCGGCCGATGGCGACGTCGTCGCCAAGGCCGAGGAGATACTAAAGAACGGTCCGGCTATCATCGTTGCGGATCTTGAGGCCAAGGACCTCCTCGCCGTCGCCGACCTTCCCGAGGCCAAGAACTCGATCATCTTCAACATCCGGCTGAGCGACGATGACCTGCGCCAGGAGCAATGCCGCTTCAACATCTTCCACGTTGCGCCAAGTAACGCCATGCGGGCGGACGCGCTCGCGCAATATCTCATCTGGAAGAAATGGCCGAAATGGTTCCTGCTGAAGGGCGTCTCCCCGTCAGACCAGGATTACGTGGCCGCGGTCGAGCGAGCCGCCAGCCGCTTCGGCGGCAAGATCGTCGAGGAACGTGAGTACACATTCGACGCCGCCAACCCGCGCACCGATTCAGGCCATCAGCAAATCCAGACGCAGATGCCCGAGGTCACGCAGGGCGCACCGGACCATGACGTGCTGTGGGTCGCCGACACCACCGAGCGCTTCGGCGAGTACGTGCCCTGCCGCGACTATGATCCGCGCCCCGTCGTCGGCACCCAAGGGCTGATCGCCGTCGCCTGGCATCGATCCTACGAGCAATATGCCGGCACGCAGATGCAGCGCCGGTTTGAGCGCTTTGCCAAGCGCGTCATGACCGAGCGCGATTATTCCGCTTGGCTTGCGGTGCGCGCGATCGGCGAGGCGGTGACACGCGGTGGCAAGCCCGATATCGCGAGCATCCGCGCTTATCTCATCTCCGATCAATTCACCGTCGCCGGCTTCAAAGGTGAGGGGCTTTCGTTCCGCACCTGGGACCACCAGCTCCGCCAGCCGATGCTCATCACCGGCGCCCGCTCGCTCGTCTCCATGTCGCCGCAGGAAGGCTTCCTGCACCCGAAGTTCCTGACCGACACGCTCGGCTACGACGAGCCCGAGACCAAGTGCAAGTTTCAAAAATAGCGAAAAAGGTAGTGGAGATGAAGCGCCCTATCATTCTGTCGACGACGATCGTGCTGTTCCTCGGCGGCGCCAGTTCCGTATTCGCCGACACCATCTTCGTCTCCAACGAGAAGGACAACACTGTCACGGTGGTCGACGGCAAGACGCTCGAGGTGATCAAGACGATCCCGACGGCGCGGCGTCCGCGCGGCATCATCGCGAGCCCGGACGGCAAGGAGGTCTACGTGGCGGCCGGCGACGGCGACATCATGGACGTCATCGATACGGAGAAGCTTGCCGTCACCCGCCAGCTCGATTCGGGTCCCGACCCCGAGCTGATGGCCGTCGATCCCAAAGGTGGCATCCTTTACATCGCCAATGAAGATGACTCGATGGTCACTGTCATGGACACCAAGTCCGGCGAGGTGAAAGCCGAGATTCCCGTCGGCGTCGAACCGGAAGGCGTGGGCGTGAGTCCGGATTCCAAATTCACCGTCGCCACGTCGGAATCGACTAGCATGGCGCATGTCATCGACAATGCCACCGAGAAACTCGTCGCCAATGTCCTCGTCGATACGCGCCCGCGCGAGGCGAAGTTCACGCCCGACGGCAACGAGGTGTGGGTTTCCTCCGAAGTAGGTGGCACCATCTCGGTGATCGATGCGTCAAACTGGAAGGTGAAGCAGAAGATTCACTGCGAGGTGCCAGGAGTGCGCCCGGAGTTGCTCCAGCCGGTCGGTATCGAATTCACCAAGGACGGCAAATATGTGTTCGTGGCGCTTGGACCCGGCAACCGGATCGCGGTGATCGATCCCAAGACCTACGAGCTCAAGCAGTACATCCTGGTCGGGCAGAGGCCCTGGCATCTTGAACTCTCCTCGGACCAGTCGAAGCTTTACGTCGCCAATGGTCTTACCAACGATATGACGGTCATCGATGTGGCGAGCCTGACGGCCGAGAAATCGGTGCCGGTCGGACAGCTGCCCTGGGGCGTTGCCGTTATCAAATAGCCCGGCTGCTCATTGCGCGGCAGTTAAAAAGAGAGGGCCGGGAGCGCGACATATGTGCGAGTCCCGGCCTTCATCAGTTTCCAGCGCGATTGATGTCGCGCTACTTCATGCCCGCCACGGTCGCCTCGTCGGCCTGGACGAGACCAGCCGAGCAAGCCTTGTTGAACTCGTCGGCGTCAACCTTTCCGTCCTTGTTCGAATCGACCATGGTAAAGTTCAGGACGACAGGGACGTCAGCGCCGCTGGCGATGGCATCGCCGCCGGGCGAGGCCATCTTCCACGCCGCCGCGCATTTATCCGCAGGGACGGCGATATTTGCCGCGAGCGCCGCGCTGCTGGCGAGGCCGGCACCTGCCAGGGCAATCAAATATGTAACGGTTGAAAGTTTCATCCT
>JBLMXO010000385.1:0-3612 GCA_050257815.1 Actinomycetota bacterium | reverse complement strand
ATTTTGCCGCCCACCGGAGGTGAGAAGCAGCTCGATCAGGATCTCATGGGGTTGGGCGCGTTCTGGAAATCGGTGATTCCTCCCGATTTCGCTCTCGCCTGCATCTATTCGCTGAACCGGGTGCCGGCGGCAGAGCAGCACGCGATCTTCGACAAGTTCGGTCCCGAATCCGGGCTCGCTCTCTTCCAACTGTTTTTCTGGATGCTCGACCAGACGGGCGCGACCTTCGTCGCCACCGAACAGGTCCGCTGCCCAGTGCTCTGCCTCTCAGGCACCGACGACAAGCTCGTGTCGCTGTTGACCGCAAAGGCCACCGCAGCCGCCTTTCGCGGCGCGCCGTTCTGGGCGCTCGACGGGCATGGTCACATGCTTCTGGTCGAGCTGGGCGCCGACAAGATCGCCGAGCGCATCGCCGCTTGGATTCCGAGTTAGAGCTCCCCGGCCTCTTCGGGCGGAGGTAACTCGCCACCACCTTGGAGCAGATTCAGCGCGCGTTCTATCGGCGAGAAGGACCGGCGGTGGTGGATGCACACGCCGTGCTTCTTGATCGCTTCAGCATGCTCGCGCGTGCCGTAGCCCTTGTTGCTGTCCCAAGCATAGCGGCGGTAGCGCCGCGACAGCTTCACCATCAGCCGGTCGCGCGTGACCTTGGCCACGATCGATGCCGCCGCGACTGAGAGCGACAGCCCGTCGCCGCCGACAACGGCGCGTGCCTTACAGGGAAAGCGGCGCGGAACGATATTGCCATCGATCAAGGCGGACCCCATTGGCACGCCGAGCCTGCGATAGGCGACGCGCATGCCGGAGAGGCTCGCTTGCAGGATGTTGATGCGATCGATGCGCTTCACCGGGCTGATCACCACCGCCACTTGCGAGGTCGCCATGATTTCCTCATAGCGGTCCGCGCGTATCTCGGGCGTGAGCACCTTCGAATCGTTGAGACCCTCAGGGATGCGATCGGGATTGAGGATCACGGCGGCGATCACCACGGGACCCGCCCAAGGTCCGCGGCCAGCCTCATCGATTCCGGCAACCGGACCTTGAAACTTGCCCATCATCGCCTCCTCGAGATCGAAGGTGGGCGACGGCAATGCCGACAGCTTTTGCGCGGGAAGTCCCATGGCCGGGGACTTTCGCGCAAACCGCGGGCGAATTGCAACTTATCGCTTCGACGCTGGCTGCTTTTGTGGAAAACGCCCGGCGCCTCTATGTCGTTGGCGGTGATTTTGCGCCTCAAGCGCGTTGCGGATGCTGGCCTGCTCGCTGCGGGAAGATGAGGACGCAAAGGATTACGAGCGCCGCGACGACCGCCGAGGCAAGCGGCCGGCTCATGGCGAGGCCACCCTGGTCGAGCGGCTTGTCGATGAAATCCCCGAGGGTTGCACCCAACGGTCGCGTGAGGATGAAAGCCGCCCAGAACAGGAAGACTCGCGAGACGCCGGTCCAGAAATAGGCTGCGGCCAACGCCGCCAATCCCGCGCCGAAAACCAACGCTCCGCCCTCGTAGCCGAGGCCCGCATCGGCAACCCAGTCGCCAAGGGCGGTGCCGAGCGTCTGGGAAACTGTGATTGCGGCCCAATAGAACGCCTCGACCTTTGGCGTGCTGACTGTTGCCACCGAGACCGAGCCGAGCGACCAGTGCCAAAGCGCAAGCACCGCCAATAGGCTGGCGAAGAGAAGCAACGAGCCGCCGAGATAGCCAATGCCCAAGGAGCGAGTGGCGAAATCGGCCATGGTGGTTCCGGCGGTGGTGGAGGCGACGATTGTCGCCCAATAGAGGAAGGGATGGAATTTCTTTGCGGCGATCTGCGCCACCACGAGCAGCACCAAGACAGTCAGGAAGATCGCGGTGCTCAGCAGATAGCCGAGGTCCAATGTCATGCTGAACGTGTCGCCGCCGGTTTCGCCGAGGGTGGTGGCGAGGATCTTGATGATCCAAAAGCCGAGCGTGACCTCCGGCACTTTGGTCTCAGCTTGATGGTGATCGATGTCCAAGGTGACTTCCGAGGCCTGCACTTTCTTGCAGCATCAATAGCGAGGAGACCTCGGAAGGGAAATGGCCAATACCGCCGCAGCCGAAGCAGGCAGTGGCTAGAGCAGGCTGAGTTGCTGGCCGGAAAGTGTGGGCGGCGTGAACAGGTCGGTGCAGAGCTCGACTGAGCTTTCATTTAACCCAAGCCGCTTGGCGGCGAGCTCGAACCTCCGCCCGATCATCCAGGAATAAGGTCCGTCGCCGACCATGCGTTCGCTCCATTTTGCGTCGTAGAGCTTGCCGCCTCTCGTCGAGCGCATCAGCGACAGCACCCGAGATGCGCGGTCGGGGCAATTCGCCTTGAGCCATTCGGTGAAGAGGTCGCCGATTTCGAGCGGAAGGCGGAGCAGCACGTAGCCGGCATTCTTGACGCCGATCGCGGCCGCGCGCTCGAGGATGCGCTCCATCTCCATGTCGTTGAGCCCAGGGATGACCGGTGCCACCATGACGGCGGTCGGAATGCCGGCATTGACCAGCTGCTCAAGCGTCTCCAGCCGCTTGTCCGGAGTGCTCGCGCGCGGCTCCATCGCCCGCGCGAGCTTGCGATCGAGCGTAGTGACGGAGAGCGCCACCTTGACGAGGCCGCGGGCAGCCATGGACTTCAAGAGGTCGAGATCGCGCAACACCAGGGCGGACTTGGTCACGATGCCGACAGGGTGATTCGTGGCGCTCAACACTTCAAGGATGCGCCGCATGATGCGGTAGCGCCGCTCGATCGGTTGGTAGGGGTCGGTGTTGGTGCCGATAGCGATGGTGTCGACGCGATAAGAGGGATCGGCAAGCTCCCGCTCGAGCGCCTGGCCGGCATTGGTCTTAGCGAACAGCTTGGTCTCGAAGTCGAGCCCAGGCGACAGCCCAAGAAAGGCGTGGGTGGGGCGAGCGAAGCAGTAGATGCAGCCATGCTCGCACCCCCTATAGGGATTGATCGATCGATCGAAGCCGATGTCGGGCGAATCGTTGCGCGTGATGATGCGCCGCGCCGGCACTTCCTGGACGTCCGTGGTCAGGGCGTCGAGTTCGGCAAGCGACTCCCAGCCATCGTCGGCAGGTTCGTAGGAAACAGGCTCGAAGCGCCCGGAGCGATTGGTCTGCGCGCCCCTGCCGTGACGGCGACCGGCGGCAATGCCCCCCGCCTCAAGCGGAAAGTTATCGAAGTCCCGTGATTTTCGCAGTGAAACAGACATACGACGTATATAGTCGCTCCGTGAGAACAAAGCAAGAACATAGGCAGAGTTAGCCGCATGTGACGATTGCCGGTACACGACAGGGCGTTATAAGTCGCGCTTCATGATCTCTGTGATCATCCCGACACTGAATGCCGAGATGACGCTCGGGCCGACGCTTGCCGCGCTCGTTCCCGCCGTCGTCGATGGGCTCGTGCGGGAAGCAATCCTCGTCGATGGCGGCTCGAGCGACGAGACCTGCCTCATCGCCGATGCCGCGGGCGCGCAGCTAATCGCCGCCCAGCGTGGGCGGGGCACCCAGCTCGATGCGGGCGCTGCTGCTGCGCGCGGTGATTGGCTGCTGTTCCTCCATGCCGACACAGTGCTCGAGCCATCCTGGGCCGAGGAAGCGAAGAA
>JBLMXO010000384.1:0-5241 GCA_050257815.1 Actinomycetota bacterium | reverse complement strand
TCTGGCATTGGGTGCCGGTGGATTGGACGCTCGGCGACCGCATCGCCCAGATGATCAAGGATGCCGTGTTCGCCATTCTGCCGGCGGTGCTCGCCATCTGTATCGTCGCCGCGCAGCGGCTCGACCCGAAGATGTGGGTGGGCCGCACGACGAAGCCCAACTCGGCGCTCGACATCAACACGCGCTTCATCCTTAACACGTTCGAGCAGTTCATCCTCTATTTCATTGGCAATGCCGGGCTCGCGATCTACTGCCCTCCGCAAGAAGCGCGGACGCTGATCATCCTCACCGCGTTGTTCCTGATCGGGCGCGTCATGTTTTGGGTGGGCTACCACTTCAATCCGTATCTGCGCGCCTTCGGCTTCGGCGTGACGTTCTACCCGACGGTCGTGGTCTATCTCTGGCTCATCCTGCGCATGGTGTTCGGCATCCAGATTCAGATCTGACGTCTGGCGCCAGTGAGAGTTGCCGCAGGCTCACCTCCCCTGCTGCCAGTGCAGGATGGAATCGAGCGGCCACACGAACATCAGAATATTGAGCGTGAGATTGTCGCGGATCATCACGCCGACGAAGACCTCGAGCGCGACGGCGATGAAGACCGTGAGCCAAACCGGAAGCCAGCGAGCGAGGAAATAGCCGAGCACCATCACAAGCGTGTCGCTCACCGAGTTGATGACGCTGTCGCCGTAATAGTCGAGCGAGATCGTCATCTCCCGATAGTGATTGATGACGAAGTCGGTGTTCTCTATCACCTCCCACGACGCTTCGATCGCCACGGCGAGGATGAGCCTCGCTCCGACCGACATCGGCACGTAGCGCGAGGCGAGCCACAGCAGCCAATAGAACAGGAAGCCGTGGATCAGATGAGACGGCGTGTACCAGTCAATCAGGTGCTGCGAGTTCTCGGCGCTCTGGACATCGAAATGCCAGAGCTTGACATAGCCGCATTTGCAAATGAGCGGGTGCCCCATTGCATAGAGCGCGACTGCCTGCGCGGCGACGGCGCTGGCGACCAAGACGATGACTTGCGTGCGGGAGAGCTGCATGGCGGGCGCCGTATCTAAACCCTGAGCGCGCCGCCGTCACTATCCCTCGAAGCCAGTGGACAATTGCTCTTATCCCCGGCTGCTGCACGCACGAGTATAGTCTCTGCAGCGCGAGGCGAGTTCCGCACGGTTTGGCGATGGAGGTCTACCATGAGCACGCCAGAGCAGCGCATGAAGATGGCGAAGCAGATCGTCGATTTCGAGGCCAGCCGGGACAAGAAGGGACATCTCCAAGTCTACAAGCTGCCACCCGGAGATGGCGGCGGGGCCTATGAGGTCGCCGGCATCAACGAGCGGTACAATAAGGCGGTGGCTGATCGTCTCGCCGAACTCATCGACGCCGGCGAATATGATCGTGCCGAGGAACTCGCCAGGGATTTCGTCGCCTCTGACACCGATGTGGTCATCACCTGGTCGAAGATTCCGGCGATCGAATCCTATCTCCGCGATTCCGTATTCAACCGCGGCCATGCTGGCGCTGCCAAGATCCTGCAAATGGCCCTTGGGGTCGAGCCTGACGGCGTCGTCGGCCCGCGGACCCGCGCGGTGCTTGCCGTGGCCGAGCGCGACCCGGACAGGCTTCTCAATGATCTTCGCGCCGCACGCGAGCGCTATGAGCGCGAGGTCGTCGGGCGTGACGCGCGCAGCAAATTCTGGAAGGGGCTCGTCAAGCGCTGGGACAATGCGCTGAAATTTGCGCGCACGTTCCTGCCCGCCACGCCCATGGGTCCGGCGAGGCCGGCCCTCGAGATGATGGCAACGCCGGCGCCTGCCACGCCGCCAGCCAGCGGCGCCGGGGATTTGATCTATCTTCCGGTCAGCGACGGAACGATGCCCACGGCCGATCTTGCGCTTCCCCTGCCCGCGCTTCGTCTCGGCTCGCGCGGGGCCATGGTGAAAGCCTGGGAGCTCTTCTTGGTCGGCGAGAAGCTCGACCCCGGCGAGCCCGACGGGATCTTCGGCGACAAGACCGAAGAGGCGACGCGCGCCTTCCAGACCAAGGCCAAGATCGAGGCCGACGGCATCGTCGGGCGGCAAACGCTCGGCAAGGCTTTCGAGCGCGGCTTCGAGTTGATTGAGGAGCCTTCGAGCGATGGTACCGGCTCGAACTTTCCGCCGCGACCGTCATTCCCGCCGCTCGTCAGCAATGCGCAGCGGCAGGCGATCTTCGGCGCTTACGACTACGTCTCCGACCCGCTACCGCAAAATCCGGAGCGCGTTCGCATTCTCGGAACCTGGGAGGAGGACAACATCGTCGACGTTCCGATCCCTGAGCTCAAGAAGACGGCGATCGGGCCGAGAGCGCCGTCCTCGATACGCTTCCATCGGCTCGCCGCTGCGCAGCTTCAAGGACTTTGGAAGGCCTGGGAGGATGCGAAGCTCCTGAACCGCATACTGACCTTTGCCGGCGGCTTCGAGCCGCGCTTCGTGCGTGGCAGCAGGACGACCCTCAGCAATCACTCCTTCGGCTCGGCCTTCGATATCAATGCACAATGGAACGCGAGAGGCCATCGGCCGGCGCTCGTCGGCGAGAAGGGCTCGACGCGCGAGCTCGTTCCCATCGCCCATGATTGGGGCTTTTGGTGGGGCGGCCATTTCTCGACGCCAGACGGCATGCATTTCGAGGTCGCCCTGCTGAAATAGGGCCCGGGGCGGCATGCTCCTCCCTTGCCCGCCAAAGCGTTGGGGACTAAGCCTTTGCGGGGCTTGCTGAAAGCCCCGCAAGCCCCGACATTGGCGGAAGAATGACCTCCAAATTCATCTCGGTCCGCGGCGCGCGCGAGCACAATCTCAAGAACATCACGCTTGAGCTGCCGCGCGAGAAGCTCGTGGTGATCACCGGGCTCTCGGGCTCCGGCAAGTCCTCGCTCGCCTTCGACACCATCTATGCCGAGGGCCAGCGGCGCTATGTCGAGTCGCTGTCGGCCTATGCGCGCCAGTTCCTCGACATGATGCAGAAGCCGGACGTCGATCATATCGACGGGCTGTCGCCGGCCATCTCCATCGAGCAGAAGACGACGTCGAAGAACCCGCGCTCGACGGTCGGCACCGTCACCGAGATCTACGACTACATGCGGTTGCTGTGGGCCCGGGTCGGCATCCCCTACTCGCCGGCGACCGGGCTTCCCATCGAAAGCCAGACGGTCAGCCAGATGGTCGACCGGGTGCTCGCGCTGCCCGAGGGCACGCGGCTCTATCTGCTCGCGCCGATCGCGCGCGGGCGCAAGGGCGAATACAAGAAGGATTTCGCCGATCTGCAGAAGAAGGGCTTCCAGCGCGTCAAGGTCGACGGCACGTTCTACGAGATCGCCGAGGTACCGGCGCTCGACAAGCAGATCAAGCACGACATCGACGTGGTGGTGGACCGCGTGGTGGTGCGCCCTGACGCGAGCGCACGGCTCGCTGACTCATTCGAGACGGCGCTCGCGCTCTCTGACGGCGTCGCCATCGCCGAGTTCGCCGACAGGGACGCCCCCACCGACGCCAAATCGCCGCCGCTGACCGGGCGCACGGGCCAGGCGCATGCCGAACAGGTCGCGCTCGACGCCAGGGTCAAGACCGGGATGGGAGCGGACCCCGAGCGCATCATCTTCTCGGCCAAGTTCGCCTGCCCCGTCTCGGGCTTCACTATCGAGGAGATCGAGCCGCGCCTGTTCTCCTTCAACAACCCTTATGGCGCCTGCCCCGAATGCGACGGCCTCGGCACCGAGCTCTTCTTCGAGCCCGAGCTGATCGTGCCCGACGAAACTCTCAGTCTCGCGCGCGGCGCCATCGCGCCTTGGGCGCGCACGAGCACCACCTCGCCCTATTACCAGCAGACGCTCGAAGCGCTCGCCCGCTCCTACCGGCAGTCGATGAACAAGCCGTGGAAGGACCTGCCGGCCGAGTTCCGCGACGTGATCCTCAACGGCTCGGGCGAGCGCGAGATCACCTTCACCTATGACGACGGCGTGCGGCGCTACTCGACCACCAAGCCCTTCGAGGGCGTGATCAACAATATCGAGCGGCGCTGGCGCGAGACGGAGTCCTCGTGGGTCACCGAGGAGTTGTCGCGCTACCAGTCCGATCAGTTCTGCGAGGCGTGCAAGGGCTACCGGCTGAAGCCACAGGCGCTCGCGGTCAAGATCGATGGCCTGCATATCGGCCAGGTCACCGAGATGTCGATCAGCCAGGCGGCTGCGTGGTTCGAGGAGCTGCCCTCGAAGCTCACCGCGAAGCAGAACGAGATCGCCCAGCGCATCCTGAAAGAGATCCGCGAGCGGCTCGCCTTCTTGAACGATGTCGGCCTCGATTACCTCACGCTCGCCCGCGCCGCCGGAACGCTGTCGGGCGGCGAGAGCCAGCGCATCAGGCTTGCCTCGCAGATCGGCTCTGGGCTGACCGGCGTGCTCTACGTGCTCGACGAGCCGTCGATCGGACTGCATCAGCGCGACAATGCGCGGCTGTTGGAAACCCTGAAGTCGCTGCGCGACATGGGCAACTCGGTGCTCGTGGTCGAGCATGACGAGGAGGCGATCCTCACGGCAGACCACGTCGTCGACATGGGGCCTGGCGCCGGCGTGCATGGCGGCGAGGTGGTGGCGGAAGGAACGCCCGACGAGGTCATGGCGAACCCGAACAGCCTCACCGGGCAATATCTCACCGGCTTCAGGCAGATCCCAAGCCCTAAGGAGCGGCGGAAGCCGACGCGCGGCCGCAGGCTCACGGTCAAAGGCGCGCGCGCCAACAACCTCAAGGACATCACCGTCGACGTGCCCCTCGGCCTGTTCACCGCGGTGACCGGCGTCTCGGGCGGCGGCAAGTCGACCTTCCTCATCGAGACGCTCTACCGCGCGGTCGCCCGCAAGCTGAACGGCGCGCGGGAGCTCCCCGGCGAGCACAAATCGATCGAAGGCCTGGAGCAGCTCGACAAGGTGATCGACATCGACCAGTCCCCGATCGGGCGGACGCCCCGCTCGAACCCCGCCACCTACACCGGCGCCTTCACCCCCATCCGCGAATGGTTCGCCGAGCTGCCCGAGGCCAAGACGCGCGGCTACAAGCCGGGGCGCTTCTCCTTCAACGTCAAGGGCGGGCGCTGCGAGGCCTGCCAGGGCGACGGCGTGATCAAGATCGAGATGCACTTCCTGCCTGACATCTACGTCACCTGCGACGTGTGCAAGGGCAAGCGCTACGACCGCGAAACGCTGGAGAT
>JBLMXO010000383.1:0-3480 GCA_050257815.1 Actinomycetota bacterium | reverse complement strand
TGCGATAGACGGTGATGTCGGCACGTGCGCCAACGCCAAGGTGGCCGAGATCCTGAAGGCCCAGGCTCTTCGCCGGCCCCGCGCGGGTGAGGATTGCGATCTCCTCGAGCGTGTATTCGCGACTAAGCGATTTGAGCAACGAGGCTTGCGCCTGTGCGTCGGGGCTGATCTGCGACAGCTTCTCGTCGCGGAAGCTCTTGTCCATGAGCAGCCTGATCAGATGCGGGTAGAAGAAGAACGGTGCGCCGTTCGGATGATCGGTCGTAAGGAACACCCGCCAGGGATCCTCGAACAGGAGGAAGGTCTCGAGCCCGATCACCCACTGCATGGCGTTGACGAAGCTCTTGTCGCGATAGCGTATCGGCACCACGCCGCAGCCGGCGTCGCATTCGATGTCCATGACCACGGGTTTCTTCGGATGCGCGCTTTTGGCGATGGCATATTGACGCATCGAATCGCCGGAGGCCGTGCAGGTCTGTCCGAACAGCACCTGGCCTACATCGATCGAGACATTCGGCGTCTTGTTGACCAGCTCGCACAGCCGCGCCGCGCCGGACGAGAATTTCCGGTCGCCCTCGGTGCCGTAGCTCAGGAACTGGGTATGCGTCATATGCAGGCGCAAGCCTTCCGCGGCACGCACCGTGGCAAGCGTCGACTCGATATTGCCGGGAATGCCGAGATTGCAGCCGTGGATATGCAGCGGGTGAGTGACGCCGAGCTCCTGCACCGCGCGCGCGAGCGTCAAGATGATCTGCCGCGGCGTGACGTGATAGTAGACATGCTCCTCGTCGAGATCGAGCTTGCGCTGATTGAACTTGAAGGCGCTGATGCCGCCGGGATTGACCACCTTCACCGCGATCGCTTGCGCCGCGTTCATCGTCCAGGCCACGTAATCCTTGATCGCCTTGAAATCCTTCTTCGCCGCGAGCTGGCGCAGGAAATAGTCGTCGGAGCCAAGCATGACGAAGGCGCCTTTGTCGACCATCGGCGTGTCGCCCATCTCCATATGCGCCTGGCGGGCGTTCGCCGGAAGCATCGCCGGCTCGAAGCAGGCGGTATAGCCCATTTCGGCATAACGGTAGCCGGTGACATGGGTAGAAGGCACGGCGCGGCCCGAGCCCGCGCGGGTGAGATCCGTGCGGGTGACCGGATCGCCGCGGTGATCCTCCGGCAGCAGCATGCGAGCGATGGTCATCTTGCCGCCGCCGATATGGGTGTGCGGGTCGATGGCGCCCGCCATCACGATCCTGCCCTTGATGTCGTAAGTCTGATCGGCCTTGGCGTTTGGCTTCGGCGCAACGATCTTGCCATCCTCGGCATAGATGTCGCGAACCTCGCCGCTGACCTTGTTAGTCGGGTCGTAGACCTTGCCGCCGGTGAGCTTGATGAGCATTGGACTTTTCCAGACTTAGAGGGCGGCTTCGATCGCAGCGAGCACGTCGGCAGCGACCGGCAAATCGGCGCGGCCGAGATCCTTGAGCGGGAGCGACACGACGTTGTCGACGCGCACGAGCCGACCGGCATGGTCGACGCCCGGCGTGCCCACGGGAATGAACACCTCAGGCTCCTTAGCGAGCTTGAGCCCCGGCGTGCCGAGCACGATCGTGGGCAGATCGGTCTTAGGTGGCGCAAGCTCGGGCGAGATCGAAGCGATCCACACGAGAAGATCGCCTTCCTTGTCTTGCAGCATGCGTGAGATCGACCAGCGATAGGGATCGTAGTCCGGCGCCCCGGTCGCATAGCTCACGCGAAGCGGATAGCCGCTGATCCAGGTGCACACGGCTCCTGCCGTCACGGCACCTTCGGCGCCCCCGAGCGAAAGTCCCGCGAAGCGAATAGTCTGATTGAGGTCCTTCACCAAGCCGGCGAATTGCTCGACAGCGAGTTCGGCGAAGGGGAAATTGAGCGACGGCGGCGCCCACACGACAACGCCATATTTTGCGTTGCGGCAGCGCTCGGCAAGCACATCGATATCGGCAAGCGTGACGTCGTCGAGTTTTGGTTCCTTCACCCGGAAGCCGCGCAGCCGTGCCCTGACCAAAGCAATAACCTCTCCGGCACGCGCATTGTCGCAGGCGATCGTCACCACCTCGCCGATGCGCGAGCCCTTGGCGCCGGAGCGATCGAGATCCTTGCCGATGAACACCACCGTCCGCTTCGGCGCCTCGACATCGAACATCGAGTCGGGCGGCGAGACGATCGTCTCGAAAAAGCGCGGATGGAGCGTGTGAATATCGCTGTCGGCGATGATGAAGAGATCGCCGCGATTGCGCGCCTCGGTCAGCGTCGTCATGATCCAACCGGAAGTCTGTAGCACCTTGAAATTGCGGTACTGCGCCTCGCTTAGAGCGTGATCGACGATGCCGCTCGAACGCTCGGCAAGCGCCATCACAGCACGCATGCCCTCGACGTCGGTGGCAAGGCCGCCATAGAGCGGAAGCTTCGCCTTGCCGATCAGCTTGGCCGCTTCCTGGATCGCCTTGTCGAGATCGACATCCTTGCCGCCGACCTTGGGACTCGATGGCGGCAGCTTGCGCTCAAAGCCTGAGATCGACCTCCCGCCGCCGTTCTTGACGACCTTGAGGCCCTGATCTGTGCGCTCGACGACGAGGTCGTCCGGCAGCGTCCCGCAAAAAGGGCTGGTGACGTCCTCGAACAAAGCTGGCTCGCCGCGCTCGCCCCCGGCCTTGCGCGCTGGTGAACTCGTCATGCAAGCTGAACTCCAAAGAAGGCGGGAAAGAAAGCATGGGACGCCGAGCCTGACAACCCGCGAAAAAGCGGGTCGGCCTTGGAGAGCCGGCCCGCCAACTCTAGGGGTCTCGAGCGCGCTACTGCGTCTCAGCCTCGACCGGCGATGGCATGGTAGAGCCAGAGCAACACTGCGGCGCCTACGATCGCGACAAACATGCTGTAGAGGTTGAACCCGGTGATGCCAGTCGCTCCGAGCGCGGTGAAGAGATAGCCGCCCACTACTGCGCCGACGATCCCAAGCACGATGTCCATCAGCAGCCCTTGCCCCGAGCCGCTGACGATCTTGCTCGCGATGAAGCCCGCGATCAGGCCCAACACAATCCAGGCAATAATCGACATTTCAAGTCACCTCCCTTGTTGGCTTCGCTGACGCCTTTACGCATTAGCTGAGCAAACGCTGCAATTCGGCCTGGGTGGGGAGCCGCCCTTGCGGAGTCAACCTGTCCACGGCGTTGGGAAGCATCTTGGCGAGCTCGCCGATCACTTGGTCACGGCTGAGCCCGGTGCGGCGGGTAAGCTCGTCGACCACGTCGCGCGGCAGCACCTCTGCGACCTGACCAGAGGAAACATCCCTGTTGGCGCCGGTGTTCACCCAGCTGTCGATCGCATCGCCAAGGCCCTTCTGCTGGAACTGCTTGATGAGGCCGCCGAGCCCATCGAGGATGCTGCCGGGGTCGGGCAAGGCATTGGGCTCGGATTGTGGCTGCGGAATACGCGGCGCCGGGTCCG
>JBLMXO010000382.1:0-4323 GCA_050257815.1 Actinomycetota bacterium | reverse complement strand
AAGCCTAAGAAGCATCCCAAATCTCAGCCCAAGGACGCCAAAGACTAGCGGCGCCCTTTCGCAGGCCAAGCTGCCATCGCCGTTGCGGCCACAGCCTCGAGGTCCTTGCGCGAGGCGCCACCGGCCGCCTGCACCGCCATGCCTTGCATGACGGTGGAGACAAAGCGGGCGAGTGCAGCGGGATCGGCGCTCTTGGCAAGCTCCCCTTCAGCCTTGGCCCGCTTCAGCCGATCGCGGATCAACTTCTCGTTGACCGCACGGCCGGCCGAAAGCTGGTCTCTGATGCATTGAGCATGATCGCCGGCACCCGCGACGCCCTGCACCAAGAGGCAGCCTCGCGGGCTCGTCTTGCTGGTCAAAGCTTCGGCTGTTTTGCTGAACAAGGCCGCGAGACCGTCCCTCGCTTTGGGCTGCGCCAGAGCCTCGCGAAAAAACTCCTCATGCTGTTGCATGTATCGGTCGAGCGCCTTGCGGAAGAGCTGCTCCTTGTTGCCAAACGCGGCATAGAGGCTCGGCGGGTTGATGCCCATGGCAAGCGTGAGGTCGGAGACGCTCGCGCCCTCGTAACCATTGCGCCAGAACACATCGAGCGCTCGATCGAGCGCCTCATCCATGTCGAAGCCGCGGGGCCTGCCGACTATCGCTGGCTTGCCTGCCCGCGCCTTGGAAACTGCCATTTTCTTTGACCTTTGTAGTGATCGTTATATAAGCCTCTTGACGCGAAACGTCCAGCCTCCTAGATGTGTAGCGATCGCTAAATAACACCTACGCAAGGAGATGGATCATGACCAACACGAAACCGCTTGCGGGCAAAGTGGCCCTCGTCACCGGCGGCTCCCGCGGCATCGGCGCTGCGATCGCCCGCGCCCTCGCCGACGATGGCGCCGATATCGCCATCAGCTATTCGGCCTCCGCCGACAAGGCCAAGGCCGTCGTCAACGACCTCTTGGCCAAGGGCATACGCGCCCACGCCTTCAAGGCCGACCAGGCCAATGCCAAGGAAGTGGAGGCGCTGGTGAAATCGGTCGTCGCGCGCTTCGGCCACCTCGATATTCTCGTCAACAACGCCGGCGTGTTCGCGACCGGCCAGGTGCATGACCGCGCTAACAATCTTCCCGAGCTCGATCACCTGTTCGCCGTCAATGTCGGCGGCGTCGCCGCAGCGGTGCGTGCCGCGGCGCCATTGATCAGCGATGGCGGCCGCATCATCTCGATCGGGTCGATTGTAGGCGACATCTCGCCCTTTCCGGGCATCGCCGATTACTCGGCCACCAAGGGCGCGGTTGCCGCTTACACGCGCGGCTGGGCGCGTGACTTCGGGCCGAGAGGAATCACAGTGAACAACGTGCAGCCCGGTCCGATCGACACGGACATGAATCCTGCGGGAAACGGCGACTTCTCTGCGGCCCAGTCGGCGGCCACGGCGCTGGGGCGCTACGGCAAGCCCGAGGAGGTCGCAGCCGCTGTCGCGTTCCTGGCCAGCCCGGCTGCCGCCTACATCACCGGTGCAACCCTGAACGTCGATGGCGGGTTCAGCGCCTAAGACGTGTCATTTTGCGTGGAGGATAAGACAATGATCGAGAAGAGACCCTTCGGCGCGCTTGGCGGCGCCGACCATGGTTGGCTCAAGGCGAAGCATCACTTCTCCTTCGCCCGCTACTACGATCCCGAGCGCATGGGCCATGGTGCGCTGCGCGTGTGGAACGACGACGAGATTGCCCCTAACACCGGCTTCCCGCCCCACCCCCACGCCGACATGGAGATCATCACCTATGTTCGCCAGGGCGCGATCACGCACGAGGACAGCCTCGGCCATAAGGGCCGCACCGAGGCGGGCGACGTCCAAGTGATGAGCGCAGGCTTCGGTATCCGTCACGCGGAGTACAACCGCGAGCCAGTTCCGACGAAGATCTTCCAGATCTGGATCGAGCCCGAGGTGGGCGGCGGCGAGCCGTCCTGGGGTGCCAAGCCTTTCCCCAAGGCCGATCGTTCGGGCCGCTTCGTGCCGCTGGCGAGCGGGTTTGCCGGTGACAACGAGGCACTCCCGATCCGCGCCGAAGCGCGCGTTCTCGGCGCCACGCTGAAAGCTGGCGACACCGCCGCGTATGATCTCGGCAAGAGGCGCCATGGCTATCTCGTTCCCGCCGTCGGCAGTGTCGAGGTGAATGGCGTCCATCTCGACGCAAGAGACGGCGCCGCGATCAGTCAGGAAAATACCGTGAAAATCACAGCGCTCGAGGACTCCGAGATCGTCCTCGTCGATACGCTCTAAGCTCGGGAAGGCAAGCCGACTGACTTGCCTTCCTCACGACCACGGCGCTGGCGTGATGTGAAGCTCGTCAAGCGTCTCCAGCCACAGCGCGAAATAGAGAAAGGCGGCGATACCGGCGAGGAAGGCCGCGATCACGAGATAACGGCTTTCCTTGCCCAGCACGAGCGCGGGCAGCGTGAACGGCAGGAAGATGAACATGATTGCCATGCCGACCAACACCATCTCCATGCCGTCTCCCATAGGGTTGGCGTGGATCCAGATGAATCTCGTCAAGAAAACGAGGAAGGCGATCTCGACGGTCGTCGCGAACAGCACACTCGTGCGAAGCCACCGGTTGCCTGGACCGGTGGCATAGCCTCTTTGCAAGCTGCGTGGATCGACCGCCGTCATGGCGCTGGCACCAGATCGCCGAACAACGAGTAGTTCGCTTTCGGTCCTTCCATTACCAGGGTCCAACGGGAAAAGTCACACCGGGCATTTTATCGAGATAGCACGACTTGCCGCTCGAATGGACACTGGACCGTGTTCCCCAGAGGCGAGTCAACGCGAGGGAAGCCCAACGGTGCCGACGAGCTACTCTTCGTCCTCGACTTCGGTTTGCGGCCGGTCGGAGCCGGGATCGAGCTCCTCATGCCAGACCCCATCCTTGGTCTCATATTCGATGCCAACCGTTTCGCCCGGCACGCGCTGCTCGCCGGCGGCACGTCTCGCCGCTTCGAGCGCAGCGTCATGGGTCGGGAACGTCTCCGAGAACGTCCCGCGTGCCTTGTAGGCCCACCCATCCTCATGCTTCACGATCTTGTAGATAACCTTGGCCATTGGCTCTACCTCTCCTCACCCTGCCATCCGCTCGGGCTCTCCGCCGGCACGCTCTCGGTCTTCGCTTTCGATCCTCTTAGCGAAGCGCTCCACCACCCCCAGAAGATGCTCGAATTCGATCGGTTTGCCGATATGGTCGGTCAATCCGGCTTTTTTATAGCTCTGCACTTGCTCGGGCATCACATTCGCCGTCAGCGCAATGATAGGGACAGACCGATGGCGACCGCCTAACATTCGAATGCGCCGAGTCGCCTCGACCCCGTCGATGCCGGGCATCTGGATATCCATAAGAATGAGATCGAACGGCTTGACCTTGGCGCTCTCGATGGCTTCAGCGCCATCATTTGCCGTCGTCACCGAATGTCCCGCGTTTTCAAGGACAAGCTTCACCAAATCGCGGTTCATATCGAGGTCGTCGACCATCAAAATATCGAGCTTGCGCGATGTACCCGCCGACGACTGAACTGGCTCCTGTGCCGGCTTTTCGGCGGCGCGGAGTGGCACCCTAAGCCAAAACGTGCTGCCCACACCCTCTGTGCTCTCCACCCCGATCATTCCGCCCATCGCACCAACAATTCGCTTGCAGATGGCGAGGCCAAGACCCGAGCCGCCATATTTGCGCGACGTCGAGCTATCGGCCTGACTGAAACGGAGGAAGAGCTTGTCGATCTTTTCCGGAGGGATGCCGATGCCGCTATCGCTGACCGCGAAGCGTAGCCCCTCCTCGCCCGCAGCTGCCAGCATTGGATCGAGCTTGAGCTCGACATGACCCTGCTTGGTGAACTTCACCGCATTGTTGAGCAGATTCAGCAGCACTTGGCGCAAGCGAGAGGTATCTCCCAAAACCCACTCGGGCACCTCCGGGTCGATCTCGGCCGTGAGCGCGAGCTTCTTCTCATCGGCCATGGGTTGGATGATTCCGACACAACTGTCGACGAGCTCCCGCGTGGAGAACGGCTTCGAGTCGAACAAAAGCTCACCTGCTTCGATCCTGGAAAAGTCGAGGATGTCGTCAATGACGACGCGCAAGGCTCTGCTCGCCTCGATTACCCTCTTGAGATAGGTACCGGTCTCTTCCGACACGCCGTCATTCTCGAGGGCTAGTCGCGCATATCCCAGGATGCTGTTGAGCGGCGTCCTGATCTCGTGGCTCATATTGGCGAGAAACTCGCTCTTGGCCGCGGCGGCTCGCTCCGCGCGCCTCTTCTCCGCCTTGAGATCCTTGAGCATCT
>JBLMXO010000381.1:0-4820 GCA_050257815.1 Actinomycetota bacterium | reverse complement strand
GAGCCAGGCCCGCGGCGATGCCGAAGCTGATGATGGCCTTGCCGCCGCGTGCGATCTGCTCCTGGATCAGGCCGCCTAACCGCCTCGCGTCGCCGCCGCCGGCGATCGCTTTGACCTCCTCTGACCGTGCGGCGATGCGCGCCTCTGCGCGCAGTCCGCACGCGGCGATGACGAAACCTCGATGTGCACCGCTCTCGCTCACATCCCGACCAGAACCGACGTCGTGTTGGCTGATTTTAGATTGCGGTAGCGGGCAAGCGCCCACAGCGGGAAGAACTTCGCGTAGCCGTGGTAGCGGAGATAGAAGACACGCGGGAAGCCGGTCGCGGTAAAATAGGCCTCGGCCCAGAACCCATCTTCGCCCTGGTTTTGCAGCAGATAGGCAACGCCTTTGGCGACCGATGGGTGATCGACCTCGCCGGCCGCCATCAAAGCGAGCAGCGCCCAAGCTGTCTGGGAGGCCGTGCTCGGCGATGGCTCATAGAAGCGATAGTCGAGTCTATAGCTGTCGCCCGCCTCGCCCCAGCCGCCATCTTGATTTTGGATGGAGACGAGCCACGCAACTGCCTTGCGAAAGGCGGGAGACGAGGGATCGAGGCGCGCGGCATTAAGCGCGCAGAGCACGGACCATGTGCCATAGATGTAGTTCATCCCCCAGCGGCCATACCAGCTTCCTTCCTCCCTCTGGGTCCGCAGCAGATAGGTGATACCCTTGTCGAGTGGTTCGTTCTCGCCGGCGCTCGCGCCAAGCTGCGCCAGCATCGACACGCAGCGCGCGGTGACGTCCTCCGTTGGCGGGTCGAGCAGCGCGCCGTGGTCGGCGAAGGGAATCTCGTTCAGATAATAATATTCATTGTCGGCATCGAAGGCAGCCCAACCGCCATTCTCGCTTTGCATGCCGACAACCCATTCCTGTGCGCGATCTATGGCTTTGGCGAATGCGTCGCGGCCCCCCTTGGGAATGCGGCCGGCGCTGCGGTCCATGGCCATGACCACGACGGCGGTGTCGTCGAGATCCGGATAGTGCGGATTGGCGTATTGGAAGGCCCAGCCGCCGGGGCGGATGTCGGGTCGAGTGGCGGCCCAGTCGCCGACCGTGTCGAGAACCTGGAGCGGGCGGAGCCATTCGAGACTCTGAACGCAACGTTGCTCGCACTCCTCGCCGCCAACTTCGAGCAGCGTATGCGCAGCGAGCGCTGTATCCCACACCGGCGACAGGCAAGGCTGGCAGTAGGCCTCGTCGTCCTTGATCACCAGCAATTTCTCGATTGCGCCCCGCGCGGTCCTCACGCGCCAGTCATCAGCAGGAACGCCAAGCGCATCGAACATTAGGAGCGCATTGACCATGGCGGGGAAGATTGCGCCAAGCCCATCCTCCCCGTTGAGCCGCTCGGTCACGAAGGCGGCGGCGCGCTCGATGGCGCGCTTGCGGGCTGCTTGCGGGAAATAGCCTTGTGTCGCTTGTAGCACCTTGTCGATACCGCCAAACACGCCGGCCCAGGTGCCTTTCTGATGCGCACCCTTAGGCCAATGCTTGATCTCCGATGGTGGCGCTACGAACAACTCGTCGATGCAGACGCCTTTGGCGTTCACAGCGCGCGGTTTCAGCGTATTCAGCACCATGAGCGGAACGAGCACGGTGCGCGCCCAGTACGACACCTTGTCGAGATGGAAGGGAAACCAGCGCGGGAGGAGCATGATCTCGACCGGCATCACCGGCACATCGCACCAGGGAATCGCGCCATAGAGAGCGAGCAGGTTGCGCGTGAACACGTTGCTGGTGGCGGCGCCGCCATGAGCGAGAATCCAGGCGCGGGCACGAGCCATATGCGGAGCATCGGGAGAGTGGCCGACCATCTTCAGGGCGAAATAGGCCTTCACGCTCGCGCTGATGTCCGACTTACCGGCATGGAAGAGCGGCCAACCGCCGTCTTCCGATTGGATGCGGAGAAGATAGCACGCGATCTTCTCTTCGAGCACGGCGTCGACAGGCTCGCCGCGATAATGGCGCATCAGCACATATTCGGCTGGGATGGTCGCGTCGGCCTCGAGCTCGAAGACGAAATGACCGTCATCGCGCTGCAAGGCGAGCAGCGCGCGAGTTGCCGAGCCGATCGCGATGTCGAGCTCGCTGTTCGCCGCGCCAGTCGCTGTCGCTGTCGTTCTGGCTGTCAGATTCACGGTGACGACCCTTTCGCCCCGCTGCCGTTCAGGCCGCGGCGCCCTTTAGCCAGCAGCGCATTCGCGGCGGTCTTACCGGAGAGAATGGCGCCTTCGATCGTGGCGGGCAGCCCCGTAGCCGTCCAGTCGCCCGCGAGAAAGAGATTGGCGAACTGCGTCTCTGCTCCCGGCCGCTTGGCATTCTCCTCTGGAAGAGCGGCAAAAGTGGCGCGCCGCTCCTTGACGATATGCCATTGTGGCATGTCGCCTTTAGCTCCAGTGAGCTTCGCTACGTCGCTCCAGATCGCCTGTGCAAGTTCCCCACGATCAGTCTCGACAAAGCGATCTGCGGCGCTGATCGTCGCGGAAATGCGGTCGGGATAGGAGAACAGCCATTCGGCAGTACCGTTCACGATGCCGAGCAGGCGCGGAAAGTCCTGCGGAGGAGCGATCTTGAAATGCGCGTTGATGATCGCGCGGAACGTGCTTGGAGCATCGATGTCGCCGAGGAGAATCCGGGCGACCGCGGCCGGCACGGCGAGAATGACGGAATCACCTGGATCAAGCTCGACTTTATCGTCGCCGAAATCGAGCAGAGCCGCATTGCCGGCGGCAACGTAAACGCCGCGAAGCTGGTGCGTGAAGCAAAGCTTGGCGCCGTTGTGCTCGAGATAAGCGAGCGCCGGATCGATGAAGGCAGGGCCGAGACCGTCTGAGGCAATCAACGGGTGACAGGCTTGGCCGCCGCGGGCCAGTGTCTTACGTAAGATCGCGCTCGCGAGAACGGCGGACGCTTCGCGCGGCTCCGTGTTCAGTGCAGCAAGAAAGATGGGCCGCGATAGGCGCTCGTACACAGCGCCGCTGCAGTCGATGACCTTATCGATCCTCTCGTCCTTCCCCGGAAACAGCAGCCGCGTCATCGACAAATAGTCGAGTGGCCCGGTGCCCGGCACGCGTCGATCCTTGGCGAAGATCCACCAAGGGACGAGTCCCTCATTGGGGTGGAAGACCCAACGTTCGTCGGAGGCGAGGTCGGCGAAGGCAAATTCCGCCTCGTCCGGTCCGGCGAGCTTGCCCTCGCTGCCGATCGTCTTGAGGAACGAAAGCGCGTTGTCGTTGGCCGAGAGCAAAAGATGATTGCCGTTGTCGATGGTGAGGCCAAGCGCCGGCTCGAAATAGGAGCGACAGCGACCGCCGGCGTGACGCGCAAGCTCGTGCAGGACGACCTCGCGACCTGAGCCGACGCACGCGACCGCGGCGGAGAGACCCGCCAAGCCGGCGCCGATGATGTGCACCGTTCCGCCCGCCATCACACGATGCCGTAGACCAATACGGCCCACAGGAATTGCAGCTTCGATGGGCTGACATCCACTCGCGGCGCGGTCCAGCCGCGCTTCACGAGTTTCTCGAGCAGCGCACGATAGACCGAAGCCATGATGCGTGGCGAGCGCACGGTTTCGCGGGTGCAACGGTTCATGATCGCGGACGATTCGGCGAAGTGACGCCTGGCGCGGGTCACCAATGCGGCACAGGCTTCGCCGAGACGCGGGCTCTCCAAGACCTTGCCGATGTCACGGTCGGCGATGCCGGCATTGGCCAGCAATTCCGTGGGCAGATAGAGCCGGCCCATGCCGGCATCCTGGTCGAGGTCCCGCAGAATATTGGTCATCTGCAGCGCGCGGCCGAGATGGTGCGAGAGCACGCGGCCCTTCTCCTCGTCAATGCCGAAGATCTTGATCGAGAGCCGGCCGACGGCGGAGGCGACGCGGTCGCAATAAAGATCGAGCGCTTCCCAGTCCGGAGCCTGGATGTCGCGGCGGACATCCATCTCCATGCCAGCGATGACGGCGAGGAAGTCCTCCTGTTTGAGACTGAACGTCCTGGTGGGCTCGGCAAGCCCTCTGGTCAGCGCCGTCGTTCCCTGGCCGGCATAAAGCCGCGCGAGATCGGCGCGCCAGCGATCGAGCATGGCGATGCGAGCGGCGCGCGGACCGCCATCGTCGGCGATATCGTCGACGGCGCGGCAGAAGGCATAGAGCTCGTACATGGCCTGGCGCTGCTCTCGCGGCAGGATACGCATGGCGAGATAGAACGAGCTTCGCTGCGCAACCGGCGCGGGCGCTTTCGGGAACGGCGTCTTGAGATCGATCCGGTTCATCGCGGCCTGTCCCCAGGTGGCGTGGGCACGGCACCGGCAAGCCGGGCTACGATCGTTGCGGCAGCACCGCGCGCAGCCTGAAGTGCAGCACCGGGTTTGGAAAGATGGACCTCCTCGCTCAGGGGATCGCGGAGCATCAAAATGTCGATGAGCTTATGGGCAAGCCGCACAATAGCTCCTGTCTCGAGGCCAAGGCGGGTATCGCGCACGGCAAGCGGAAGCCGAGAAGCCTGTGGCATGAGCATGGCGGTCTTTGCGGCAACCGCGCGAAGGCAGGCGCTGAGCGCAGGCGTCGCGCTTGGCTCAGCGAGCGAGGCGACATCCGTCCCGTGCGCCGCCATCATGTCGAGGGGCAGATAGACACGATCGAGCTCACAGTAGTCCTTGGCGCAATCCTGCAGATGATTGATCACCTGCAAGGCGGAGCAGAGAGGGTCGGAAAAGGCCCAGGTCGAGTCATCTTCCCCGTGGACATCGAGCACGAAGCGGCCGACCGGCATGG
>JBLMXO010000380.1:0-5189 GCA_050257815.1 Actinomycetota bacterium | reverse complement strand
GCTGCACTCGGCTGGAGATCGGACAGCGCAGTGTCGATGCGCCGTCCCTGCCGCCCGCATGCCCCGGCGAGAAGCGCCGCACCGCTTCCGACCACAACGTTGAGATCGCGAGGGAGGCAATTTGCGGCATCACCGGGCGAGATCAGCGACGGTCCTTCGCGGCGCCTGCCGGCCTCGTCATAGAGACCGAGATAGATCATGCCCCTATGCGCATCGACCGCGACGGCGAACGATCCATCGGGCGAGAGGCCGCGTGTCAGCGCCCCGCGCGCCATCACCGTGAGGCTGTCGGTGCCATAGAGCTTGGCCTCAGTGGCGAGCGCGAGCCCGCGCGCAGCGGCGATGGCGATGCGCACGCCGGTGAAGCTGCCGGGCCCGACTGTCGCCGCGATGAGATCGAGCTCGCGCGCCGCGATGCCCGCCTTGGCCAGCACCTCTTGCACCATCGGCATCAGCGCCTCGGCATGACCCAGCGCCATCAGCGCTTCGCGCGCATGCAGGCTCTGAGCCGTGCCATCCGCACACAGCACCGCGGCCGAGCAGGCGCCCATGCTCGTGTCCATGGCGAGAATGTTCATCGTCGCTTCTTAGAGCATCATCCGGAAAAGTGGCTACCGGTTTTCCGAAAGGATGATGCGCAAACAAGGACTAAACTATTCGCGCCATCTCGTCGAAGTCGAAGCGCGGCGAGCGCGGGAAGAGCTTGGTTGCGTCACCATAGCCGAGACTGCACAAAAAGTTGGATTTGACGCTCGTGCCGGCGAAGAACTCGCGATCGACGCCGTCATTGTCGAAGCCCGACATCGGCCCGCAATCCAAGCCTAAAGCCCGCGCCGCCATGATGAGATAGGCGCCTTGCAGCGTGCCGTTCCTGAACGCGGTCTCGAAGATCTTCTCGTCCTTCCCCTCGAACCAGCTTCGCGCATTGGTATGGGGAAAGAGCTTGGGCAGATGATGATGGAAATTGAGGTCGTAGCCGACGATGGCGGTAACCGGCGCTTTCATCGTCTTGTCGCGATTGCCTTCGGAGAGAAAAGGCTTCAGCCGCTCCTTCGCCGCGCGCGACTTGACGAACAGGAACCGCGCCGGGCTCGAATTGGCGGAGGTCGGCCCGAGCTTCAAGAGATCGACGATCTCGTGCAGCAGCGCATCGGGCACGTCCCGGTCGAGCCAGACATTATGCGTGCGCGCGTCGTGGAACAGCTGATCGAGACAGGCTTCTGCGATCTTCCCGCTCAAACCGGGCGCACCTCTTGCACCTCGGGGATGAAGTGCCTGAGCAGATTCTCGATGCCATGGCGGAGCGTGGCGGTGGAGGAGGGGCAGCCCGAGCAGGCGCCGCGCATGTGCAGGTAGACGATGCCCTCGCGATAGCCCTGGAAGGTGATGTCACCGCCGTCCTGCGCCACCGCCGGGCGCACGCGCGTCTCGAGCAACTCCTTGATGGTCTTGACCGTCTCCTCGTCCTCGGGCGCGTAGAACTCGCCCGACGAGCTTTCGGACCCAGAAGGCTCGCCGACCGTGACGGCTTCGCCCGAGACGTAATGCTCCATGATGGCGCCGAGGATGGCGGGCTTTAGATGCTGCCACTCGCCGTCGCCCTTGGTCACGCTGATGAAGTCGGGGCCGAAGAACACGCCTTTGACGCCCTCGATCTCGAACAGGCGCGCCGCGAGCGGCGAATCCTTGCCCTCGTTCGCGTCGGTGAATTCGAGCGTGCCTTGGTCGAGCACCGGCCGCCCCGGAATGAATTTCAGCGTGGCAGGGTTGGGCGTCGCTTCGGTCTGGATGAACATGGCTTGGCTCTTCGCGAAGTGCCTGAGTTTC
The DNA here is from genome assembly GCA_050257815.1 of Actinomycetota bacterium. Lineage (GTDB taxonomy): Bacteria > Pseudomonadota > Alphaproteobacteria > Rhizobiales > Methyloligellaceae > Methyloceanibacter. The sequence continues at coordinate 3,362 of JBLMXO010000380.1, read as the reverse complement.
TTTGCCTTTTATAACGCGCGAGCCCAGCTTTCGTCGCGCGGGAATCTTAGAACTGTTCTAGGCCATATTGTCGGCTCAAGGCCCAAAGTCAAGCCGCGCCAGGCTCACGCCCCCTCCGCTGTCATTCCCGCGAAAGCGGGAATCCAGTAGCCACAGTCCTGTCGATCTCTGCACACCTAACAGCCTCCAAGGATTACTGGATCGCCCGGTCAAGCCGGGCGATGACAAGAGTCGGGACACGCCAAGATTTCTCGCGGTCTCTCTCGCGAGTGGAGGGGGATGGCGCGCCGAAAAGCGCAATCTGGTAGCTCGTGCCTCCTTTTCGGAGACACGCCGGCGCCTCTCGGCGCGCCAACAAGCGCTAAAGTAGCAAAGTGCTGGATACCGGCTTGCGCCGGTATGACGAGGCTGGGGCTCCGCCTCGTGCCTCACACAAAGATCAAATAAGCGCTGAGGAGGACGAGCAGCAGCGCAAGCGTCACGCCGAAGATGAGGTCGGTGAGGATGCCGGGCGAGTGCACCGCGCTGTCGTCGAGCAGCTTGCCGGTATGCACGAAGCGGATTGTCGCGATCAGGATGGCGAGGATGCCGACCAAGATGAAGGCGTGGCCGGCGCCGAAGCCGAACGGCCCCGAATAGCGCTCGAGCTGCGCGTGGATCTTATCGCCGAGCGGGGTGCCGTTGAGCACCGTCAGCGCGAACAGATTGAACTTCTCGATCACGAAGCCGAAGGCGATGACGGCGATCCCGGTGCGGAGCCAGGCGAGGAAGGTCCGCTCGTTGCCGGCATGGTTTGAATAGTCGCGGATCATCGGCGCCCCTCGTGATTCGCAAAGTTGAAGTGCGAGGCAGGACTATGCGTGCGGGGCGATCTTTTCCGCAAGAGAGGGGCGATCTGGAACCAGTTATAGCGGTGGAGAGTTGTTGCTTTGGAACGGCGCTGCGGATGTCTCCCCGTCCGCCGACCGGACCCCGCCGAAATTTGTAAGAAGCCCCGGAATATTGCTCCGGGGCTTTTTATGTTGCGGTCAGCCTACGTTGCGATGAGCGCGATTAGATTTTGATGCGCTACCGCTTCGCTACTTGAGCGAGTTTTCGATGCGCTATCGCTGCGCTACTTGAGCGCGGTTAGAAACCGAACAGAGCGCGGGTGAAGTCGTTGTCGAGCGCCTGGCGCTGGCGGGAGCGCGGCAGATTTGAGCGCGGGCTCCATTGCCCGGCTACCACCTCGCTCGTGTCGCTCGGGGCCGACTGGTCGTACACCGGCTTGCCGGAGAGCGCCGCGATCATGCGCGCGTCGTGGCCGTAGATGTCGCTGAAGGTCGACACCGTGCCGTCGTCGTTCACCTTGACGGTGAAGTAGGTGATGTAGACCGGGATCTTGGTCTTGAGCTGGACGTGGTTGTCCTCGCCGTAAAGCGCCTGATCGATATTCGCCTGGGTCCAGCCCTGGTCGTGATGCAACAGGATCAGCGCCATCTGCTGCGGATTCTGCACCCGCATGCAGCCATGGCTCTCGGCCCGCACCGACTGCGCGAACAGATTCTTCTGCGTGGTGTCGTGCATGTAGACGTCATGCTTGTTGGGGAACAGGAATTTCACCGTGCCGAGCACGTTGTCGGGCCCCGGCGGCTGATACAGCTCGTAATTCCTGATGTCGGCGGTGCCCCAATCGATCGAATCGGGATCGATGTCGCGGCCGCTCGCGCCCCTGATGCGCAACCCGTGGCGGGCGAGGACCGAGGTATCCCAGCCGCCGCCGAAGAAGCCGCCGCCCTGCTGCAGATAGGGCGCGATCTCCTGCATCTTGATCGAGTTCGGCACGTTCCAATATGGGTTGAACACGATCTCTTCCATCTCGTCGGAGAGCACGGGCGTCTGGTGGTCGGGCTTGCCGGCGACGATGCGCGCCGCATGCACGACCTTGCCGTCCTCGACCACGCGCACCATGAACTCGGGGATGTTGACGTTGACGTAGTACGAGCCCATGTCGGGCGGCAGCCAGCGCCAGCGCTCCATGTTGACGAGTATCTGCTGGATCTTGGGCGAGCTCGCCTGGCGCGCCGGCCCCTGCTGGTCGTTGAGGATGCGCCTGGTGTCCGAACCCACCATGCCGTCGGGCATGGTGCCGTGGGCGAGCTGGAACTGCCGCACGGCGTTATAGACGTCCTTGTCGAACAGGTTGGCATTCCCGCCGTCTTGCACCGGAACATCAAGCCGCTTCCTGATAAGCGCGACCTGCTCGTCCTCGACGCCGAACTTGAGCAGCGGACCGTCGGGAATGACGGCCACGTCGGGCTTGGCCGCCTCGGCCGGCTTGCCGCCGCCGCGCAGCTCGAGCAGCTTCTGGCGCAGCGCCTCGAACTGCGGCTGGTCGGGCTGGAAGCTGCGCAAATAGGCGGCGGGGTCTGAGCGGATGGCGATCGACCCGAGCACCTCTGCCGGGTTGGGCAGCACGAAGGCCGGGTCGAGATTTTCGCTCAGGCGCAGCGGATCGAGCCGCCCGCCTCTCGCATCGTTGGCGTAGTCGAGCACCGCATAGCTGATCTTCACCTCGGCGTCGGCGAGCCAGTCGGTGGCCTTGGCATCGAGCGGGTTGAACTCCGCGGGCTTCGGCAGCGCGTAGTCCGAGACCCTCAGCCCGTAATCGTCGGCCTTGGCGATCTCGCCCATGGCGGACTTGGCCCGGTCGTTGAGGTCGTTCTCGTCGACCCAGAGAAGCGGCTGATCCGGCACCGAGTAATAGTCGAGAAGCGCAAGCTGCTCGGCCTTTCGCGCCGAACTCTTCTGCGCGAGCTTGCCTTGCACGGCGATCCTGAGCGCCTCTTTCTGGTTGATGAGGTCGGCTGGTCCATCAGGCTCGGCGGCAAAAGCCGGCAGGCTCAAGCAACATGCCGCGATCAGCCCCAAAAGGATTGGCCTCATGATGTGCTCCCTCGATCGCTTCCCGGCTTGGCCGAGGCCCGTAGATTCGAACCCATCCTAACCGATTAAAGCGCAAAACGGCTCAAATTTGGGCTGATTTCACATTCGTTCGTGCCTGTTGCCGATCGGCACCAACCCACCTTTTTTCTAGGCCAGCGCCAGGATTTCCTCGATGCTGAGATGCCCGGGGACGACGGTAATGGGGATGGGAAAATGCCCCACGTGCCGGCCGCTCGCCAGCGCCGTGACCAGCGGCCCGGGACCCGCGGGGTCCTTAGAGGCGCCGAGCACGAGGACGCCGATGTCCTGGTCCTCCTCCACCACCTTCAAAATCTCGTCGGCCTTGTTGCCCTCGCGGATGATCTCCTCCGGCTCGAGATGCTCGAAGCCCATGGCCTTGATCTTGCGGCCGAACAGGCGAAACACGGCGCGCGCCT
>JBLMXO010000379.1:0-4230 GCA_050257815.1 Actinomycetota bacterium | reverse complement strand
TCATGTCGATGGGCTTCCTCGTCGATGAGGAGACGCCGATGATCTGGCGCGGGCCGATGGTGATGTCGGCTCTGTCGCAGATGCTGAAAGATGTCGCCTGGGGCGAGCTCGACGTGCTCGTAGTCGACATGCCTCCAGGCACTGGCGATGCGCAGCTCACCATGGCGCAGCAGGTGCCGCTCGCCGGCGCCGTCATCGTTTCCACTCCGCAGGACCTTGCCCTGATCGATGCGCGCAAAGGTCTCGCCATGTTCCGCAAGGTAAACGTGCCGGTGCTCGGCATCGTCGAGAACATGAGCACTTTCGTCTGCCCCCATTGCGGAGAGCGTTCCGACATTTTCGGGCATGGCGGCGCGCGAAAAGACGCGGAAAGACTCGGCGTTCCTTTCTTGGGCGAGGTACCGCTCACGCTTCAGGTGCGCGAGACCTCAGATGCTGGGCGTCCCGTGGTGGCGAGCGATCCTTCCTCTCCTGCCGCCGCCGCCTTCCGCGAGGTCGCTGGTCGGGTCCTTGCCGAGCTCGAGCGTGCCAAGGGCGGCGCGCGTCCTGCGCCGCAAATCGTGATGGAGAGCTGAGGGGTTGTACGAAGGAGGCCGACTCGGCTAACTCGGGTAGGGCGTTCTGGAGGAGTACCTCGACCAAGGCCTCCGCCCCGTGAGCAAGCGCGATCGACCAAACCTTCCGATTTTCGCGATGGGCGCCGTCGCCATTCATCTGACTGCCCTCGCGCTCCTTCTGCCGCTCCTCATCACGCTCCCTGGCCCCGGCAGCGAGATTCCTCCAAAGCCCGTCAATATCGAGGTGGATATCGGCTCTCCTGCCACGTCTCAGCCGATCGTGCCCGACGTCTCCTCGCTGAGCCCACAAGTGGACGAACAGACCTCGGCGCTCCCCGCCGAGTCCGAACCGAGCGGGGAGACCCCTGATGCGCTGGCCCCTGTCGGCCCCGACGCTGAGCCGGCCGAGCAGGAGCAAGAGACCGTGCCAGAAAAGAGCGAGCCCGCGGCTGGCACGCCAGAGCACAAAGCAAAGCCGCCCAAGGCTCAAGCGAAGGAGCCCGCTAAGATCGTAAAGCCAGCGCCAAAGGTGGCGCAGACGACGCCGCAGAGGAAACCGCTCTTCGCGCGCGGCAAATCCTCCAAGCTCTTTCTGGGTGGACGTACGGCGAGTTCGAATGCGCAAGGAGCATCTTGGGGTGCGCTCCTCAATGCGCCGCACTGACATCGAGGTTACGCGGCGCTGCTCCGCGTGTTCAACCGCGTGACCTTTTCCGTGTTGGACTTTGACGGCTGCTCCGCGCTCCCGGGATAGCCGTAGAGGAAGCCCTGCACTTGTGGGCAGCCGAAGTCGCGCAGCATCGCCGCCTGCTCTTCCGTCTCGACGCCTTCGGCGGTGATGGTCACGTCGAGCGACTTGCCGAGCGCGATGATGGTTCTGACGATGGCGCGCATGGCCGGGTCGCGCGTCATATTGCGGATGAACTGGCGATCGATCTTGATCTTGGAAAAGGGGAAGCGGGCGAGGTAGCTCAAGCTCGAATAGCCGGTGCCAAAATCGTCCATAGCGATGGCCACGCCCAGGTCGCGCAGACGGTTGAGCTTGCTCAGCACTTCCTCGGTGTCGTTGATGAGCAGGCTCTCGGTGATCTCGAGCTCGAGCCGCGAAGGATTAAGTCTTGTCTCTTTCAGCACCTGGGCGACCGTATCGGCGATGTCGCCGTCGCGGAACTGTGCCGGCGAAAGATTGACGGCGACCGTCAGCGGCTCCTTCCAAGTTATGGCATCGCTGCATGCGCGCCGGAGCACCCATTCGCCGATCGGCACGATGAGCCCGGTGTCCTCGGCCACCGAGATGAAGTGACCCGGCGCGATCTTGCCATGCACAGGATGGTGCCAGCGGATCAGCGCCTCGGATCCGATTTGCCGCTCGGTGGCAAGATCGTATTGCGGCTGGTAGACGACATCGAACTCGTTGCGTCCAAGCGCAAGCCTTAGCTCGTGCTCCACCATGCGGCGCCGCTGCAATGCCTTGTCCATACTTTGCTCGAAGAAGCACATGCGCTGGCCGCCGTCGCCCTTGGCGCGGGCGAGCGCGATGGCGGCATGGCGGAGCAGCGTCGTTGCCTTGTCGCCGTCAGCGGGAGCGAGCGCCACGCCGACGCTCGTCGTGCAAACGATATCCTTGTCGCCGACCTGAAATGGGGTGCGCACCGCATCCACCAAGCGGTTCATGAAGGCCATCACATCGCCGAGAGTGGTGATGTCGACGAGCGCGATGGCGAACTCGTCACCGCTTAAGCGGGCGAGGAGGTCACGATCGCGCAAGGTGAGCTTGATGCGCGCCCCGATCTCGCGCAGCACCTGATCGCCGCCGGCGTGGTCGGCTGCGTCGTTGATCTCCTTGAACTTGTCGATATCGAGACAGAGCACGGCGACTTGCGTGCGGTCGCGGGTCATGCGCTGCATGGCTTCGCTGAGCCCTTCGATGAACGCGCGGCGATTGGCGAGCCCCGTCAGGGCATCATGACTTTCGAGATAGCGCACCTGCTCTTGGGCTTGTCGGCGCTCCTGGCTGCGCATCCAGGCGAAGGCGGCCGGGGTGGCGATGCCGACCCCGAGCAGGAGCAGGGTGACGGCGGCGATGGTGCCAAAATAATCGGACAGCACGCTCGCTTGGTCCGACTGATTGAGATAGACGACAAGCGTGCCGCGCGGCGCGCCATTCAATTGCATGGGCAGGGTGAGCACGGCGAAGTGGGTGGGAGGCGTGCTTCGGCCTGCGGACTCATACAGCGCAACCTCCGGCGTTTCCACGGTCGGGCTCGCCGTCGCTGAGGGCGGGACGTCGGACAGGTTCAACCCGGAAAGTCCGCTCGTGAAGCGCAAGCGGCCAGCTTCATCGTACAGTTCGAAACGAAGTACGCGGTGGGCATAGCCGGCATGATCGAGAACGTTGGCGAGCTGCGGCGCAAGCCCTGGGCGCATGAGAGCATCGAACACGGCGTCCGGCTCTTTCATCATCTGCTCGCGGATTCGGTCGGCCGCCATCACCGCTTCGCGCCTGAGCTCGAGCGAGCTGATCTTGCCCGGCGCCAGAATGGCCGTGACCGCGATCAGCGCGCAAAGCAATCCCAATCCGGTCCAATGCCACCGTTCTTTGAATGGTTCGAAAAGCGCCATCGATCGCCGCCGCATCGCCGGTTCCCGGCGAGTTCTCTGATTACGAACGGCAACTTATCGAATTATGCGTTAAGAACGCTGTAAGCTAGCGCCGCAAATGGCCGGATTGCGTGATTCGTCTGCCTGCTGAAAGCTTGAGCTTGCAAGGTTTTTGCCTCGCCGCAGCAAGGTCCCGTTAACCGTCGACCGAAGCTTCATCCACCCGTCACCGACATATGGCGGGCGATCGATGGCCTTTCTCCCCTCCCGATGACGAAGTCATGGCCCTTCGGCTTGCGCGCAATAGCCTCGTCGATCGCGGCATGCAACAATTCGTCGGATTTGCTTGCGCGCAACGGTGCACGCAGGTCCGCCGCGTCCTCTTGGCCGAGACACATGAAGAGGGTGCCGGTGCAGGTGACCCGCACCCGATTGCAAGCTTCGCAGAAATTGTGGGTGAGGGGCGTGATGAAGCCAAGCTTGCCGCCCGTCTCGATCACGCGAACATAGCGTGCGGGGCCGCCCGAGCGGTAATCGATCTCGTCAAGCGTGAAGCGCTGATTGAGCCGTGACCTCACGAGCGAGAGCGGCAGATATTGATCGGTCCGGTCGCCGTCGATGTCGCCCATGGGCATGGTCTCGATCAGGGTGATATCGAAGCCTCTCGCATGGCTCCACTCGATGAGACCGGCGATCTCGTCCTCATTCACGTCGCGGAGTGCCACAGTGTTGATCTTGATGTTGAGGCCTGCGCGGTCGCCGGCGTCGATGCCGCGCATCACTTGCGCGAAATCGCCGAAGCGGGTGATGGCGCGGAACTTAGCCGCATCGAGCGTGTCGAGCGAGACGTTGATGCGCTTGATGCCGCAATCGGCAAGCGCCCCGGCATGGCGATCGAGCTGGCTGCCATTGGTGGTGAGAGTAAGCTCGTCGAGCCCGTTGCCGAGGTGGCGCGACAGTGCTCTGATCAGCCACATGATGTTGCGGCGGACCAGCGGCTCGCCCCCGGTCAGCCTGAGCTTCTTCACCCCCCGTTCGATAAACGCGCTTGCCAGCCGGTCGATCTCCTCGA
>JBLMXO010000378.1:0-5533 GCA_050257815.1 Actinomycetota bacterium | reverse complement strand
CCTTGGTGGCGCGATAGTTGAAGTCCTGGATCTTCTTGTCGTCCTTGGCTTCCCAGTGGATGAACACGCCGACGCAGACGAACAGATCGTCAGCCTCGTTGGCGGGGATCACGCCTTCGGCCACGGAATCGGCGACCGCCTTGGCCACGGCATACTGCGCGGGGCCGAACATCTGCACGGCCTGGCGTGCATCCTTGATGGTCACCTTGTTGTAGAGGATCGTTGGGGGCTTGCAGAGAAGGTTTGGCGTGACCACCGCGAGAAGGGTGGTGAAGCCGTCCTTGTTGTTGGTCAGCGCGTTGCAGAACGCCGACTCGACGGCGCTGCCACGGGGGCCAACAAGCAGATCGATATGAGCAACCTCGTTGCCGTCGCCGACGAGCGATTCGCCAACACACGTACCACTGATTTTGGGCATGAAACCCCCTCCCTAATGGGCTGATACAGACGTAAGCTTAGAGCGGGCGTGGCGGACAAACCGCCGACCGCGAGCAGACGAAAGTTTCTTTGGCCGAATTTGCTAAAGTGCCTCCGTCCGGCAACTCCTGGTTAGAGCTCCGCGGGGCAGAAGATAGTCCGGGCCTTACGACATCGGCAAGTCGATTGTTCGCCTTCGAGCCAGCGGATTTTTAGCGATTTATTCGTGTTTTCCCACCGTCTCGAGGGTAGCGGCAAACATTGTCGCAACCGTGAGGTCGGCCGAGGTGCCGGGGTTGAGCCCGCGTTCCTTGAGCGCGCCATCGAAGGCCAGCAGAGGTGCTGCCATGGCCTCGGGCGTTTGGCACTCGATGAGGCCTGCTTCGAGCGGCCGGGCCTCTTCCAGCACCGAGGCGGCAATGTCGCTGCCGAATTTCCGCTCGATCAACGTGTCGGCGAGGTGGGCGAGGAAGCCGAGATAGACGCGTGTCACGGCGAAGGAGGTATCGCCCCAGCGGTCGTGTGCCTGTTTCAACCAGGGAAGCCCGAGCCCGAAAATGTCGGCGAAGCCGTTGGCGTAGTTGAAGGCAATGCGGTCACGTGTCTCGGCCGCGCGCATCGCTTCGAGCAGGCTGACGCGCGGCTTTCCCGCCACATCGTGCGTAGGTGCCTTGCCAAGGCCACCCGGCGCAGCGAGGCGGATGGCTTTATAGACATCGCACGCATCCTCGACCGTGAGCGTTTCAAGCACTTCGGCGACACGTGCTCCCAAGTCGCCCTCCTCGCGATCAAGCGCCGCTGTGGCGAGCGGGCCTGCCAGTAGGATGATGCCAAGGTTGGTGTTCTGCCCGACCGCTTTTCGCGTTGCCTCGACGGCGCGGAGGATGCGCTTGCCGACCGAAAGACCGCTGCGGCCCACGGCAGGGGCGGCGGCTTCGGCACTTCGCTCGAAGTCGGCGACGCTCATGCGGTGCCCGTTGGAGAAACGGTGCACGTTGCCGGGCTTCAGCGCCTCGAGCTCGGCAAGGCAGGCGTCATGGAAGGCTCGCCCGACGGCGTTCAGCTTTGGCCGCCTGGTCACGCGCCCTCTTGGCCTTTGCGGCGCGAGGGAGGAAGCGCCGCATCGAGAAAGGCCCCGACGAGATGATCGGCGATGTCGATATGCGTCACGGCTTGCAGCCCGTTCCACGCCGGCATCGAGTTGACCTCGAGCACGAGGAAGCCTCCATCGCGGGCTTGGATGATATCGACCCCGGCATAATCGGCGCCGACGCAAGAGGCCGCACGCACGGCAAGACTGATCAGCTCTTGGCTCGCGATCGCGGCTTTGGCGCGGGCGCCCTGCTTGATGTTGGTGATCCAGCTTGCTCCATGCCTGATCATCGAGGCGACGACCGCTCCTTGGCAGACGAAGATCCGCCAATCTTGGTGATGCGCCTGCGCCGGCGGAACGAATTCCTGGAGATAATAAACTCCATTCACCTCATCGGGCGGCGCGAGATCGACGACCTTTTCGATGAGCCGCAAGCCCTTGCCTTGCGCCCCGAACAAAGGCTTCTGCACGAGTTTCTTGCCTTCGCCGAGGGCGCGCGCCGCGATCGCACCGGCTTCGATTGGGTTGACGCAAGTGTAGGTGGCGGGCGTCGGCAATCCCTCGCGCTCCAGAAAGAAAGTCGTGGTCGATTTATCCACGCAGCGCTCGATGGCGCGGCCATCGTTCCACACCGTGACGCCAAGCTCGCGCAGCGCATGCAGCACGCCAAGATAAAGCGTAACCTCCTCGAAGGTTCCGCCCGGCACGAAGCGTACGAACGCGCCTTGGGGAAGAGCATCGCCGAGGCCAGGGATGGCGAGCCCGGTCGCAGTCTCGGTGGAGAAGCCGCAAACATTGAGGGGAACGGCGAGGGGACTGATCCCGCGCTTCTTGAAGGCCTTACGCAGGCTCTTGCCGTGCCAATCCCGCCCATCGCCGAAAAGGACGATGCTCGTGTCGGGATTTCTCGCCGCCATGTGGGATCAGGAGAAGGAGCGTGACAGCACGGCGCTGTCGATACGGCCCGCCTCGAAGCTCTTGCCTGATCTGAGCGCGGTCACCGTCACCATGGCGGGGCTGAACAACATGCGGTCAATGGCATAGAAATCACCCTTCACCGCGCTGAAGATCTCGGCGAACGGCCTGCCATAGTCCTTTGACTTCAGGCTCGGCAGCTCCTCGGCAAGAGCCTTGGCATCCTTGTCGTCGCCCAAGACGAAGAGCTGCACGCGCCCGCCATAGATGATGGCGTCGTTGGTGCGGCCCATGGCCTCGACGAAGGAAGGCGCCGGCGGTGGCAGTGGCGCGGTCGCGATACCGTCAACGATGTGGTCGAGCGGGAAATGCAGCTCGTGCGCCTTGTGCAGACCAACTTCGAGGCAGCGCGCGGCAATCTGCACGTTACCCGCAAGGCTTGAGGTCGGCGCGTAGAGGAAGGTGAGACGTTCAGGCGGAAGCTTGCAGGCCTTGGCCACTTCTTGGACGAGAGCGGGCGGCGGGGCGCGGTCCGCCTCGATGACCAAGGTGGCGCTTGCCGCCTTGTCGCGATAGCCGAGCTCCTCGAACAGCTTCTCCGACGAGCCGATCGCTCGCGCAGGCCCAGAGCCGAGCACGTTGTATTTCTTGCCGTTGTCGTCGACCGACAGGCTCCAACCGGCATATTGCGAGCCGAGACAGGCGAGCACCGGCTGACTCGTATGGACCGTCACCATGAACGGCCAGGCGCTGTCGGCGTCAGTTGTCTCGAGGGAAACGCGGCCAAGTCCGCCAAGGCAGACCTCGGCCATGCGCCGTCCCGCCTCGAGGCCGCCGGTCGCTTTCACACCGCAATCGATGCGGCATTCGCCAAGCGTACCTTTGGTAACCTCAACGCGCAGCGCCGGTGCGTCCTCGATTATGGATCTGACCACCGGCTCGACTTGGGTGTTGACGCTCGGTAGCACCCCTTGAGAGATCGCGCTCCCTTCCGCCTTTTTGTCCATTTTGTTCACGGTAATCCCCCCTGCATTTACTCTTGATCCATGCCAGGACTGTTTTCGTTCGTGCCTCGACCAAATTCTTCGCGCGGGCCTTGGTACCAGCGCGGGCCCACACAGTGCATATCGGGCGGTTTTTGTCGATAAGTTCTCCCCGCTTAGGCTTATCGGCGGCCCAATTGGGCCAGCGCATAGTGAAGGGGACATGAATCCGTCTGGGCGCAAATACGATGGCTGAGGCCATGGCGCCCTGGAGTTTCAGCGGGCGGTTAGGCAGCTTACCCTGCGTCACCGCGTCCACATGGATGCGAAGAAGCGGCGCTGCTGCGCTATCGAAAATGTCGAGGGTGGCGCCCGGGCGCGGATTGATCTCGAGCAGCAGCACGTGCTCCTCATTCACTAAGAAGTCCGCCGAGGCCAAGCCTTTGATCGCGAACACGGGCGTCAGGCGCCCGATCGCGGAAACCATCGCGGTCTTCGTTGCCGCGTCGAGCCGGCCGCCGCGCACGGCTCCGCCATAGCGGAAGGGCCTAAGCTTGGAGGGCGAGGTCCATTGTTCGCTAAAGCCGAGCACACGCGCCTCGTGGCCATTGGCGACGAAGAGCGCCGAGATGGGACGGCCCTCGATCCGCTCCTGATAATAAGCGTCTCCCGGCTTGAGCCTCTTTCCGCTCGCCCCGATATGGCCTCCGCCCGCACCGCCCTTGCGCTTCACGAGCCACGCGTCCGCGCTCCTCGCCGGGCGCCGGCATGATGTCGCAGGGTGGGCAATGCCCTGACGATCGAGCGTGCCGAAGAAGCTCTCGGGGTCCTTGAGGGCTTCGACGGTCACAGCGTCGTTGCCGAGAAGAGTCCATCTCTTGGCGATGCGGGCGAGGAGCTCTGGACGGTCCTCGAAGCCCGAGCCGTAGACGAGCCCCAGGATGGGTGAGGGGCTTTCAGCTTCAAGCGCCCCGAGCGCACGAGACAGGCTCGCCCATTGGAAGCCCTGCGCAATATCGGCTAGCTTGCGGCAGGCATGGGCCGCTTCTTGCGTATCGAGATCGGCGAAGAAATCGGCGACGAGCGGCGTGAAGCCGGCACGGCGTGCTGATCGCGCGAGCGTCCGGCCGGAGACCGCCGCGATCAGGACCGACGGGCGCTTAAGCGGCGAGCTTCTGCGCAAGGGCGTAAGCGTCTCTGAAATCGAGATAAATCGGCTTCTCCGTCTCGATCATCTTCTTGAATAGGTCGAATTCGGTCTTGTACTTGATATTGCCAATGGCGAGCGCACCAATGCCGACGGCATTCGTTCCCGGGATCGTCTTGCCGTTGTCATTGACGCCCACGCCTTCGATGCCGGACGGCGGCACGGCGTTGACGTCTGCCGCTACCTTGAGCTTCTTCGTCTCCTTGAGCTGGTCGGTGGCGAGGAGCCGCCGCCCTGCGGGACCTGCGGCGAAGATGATGTCGGCCTCTTGCGCGAGAGCTGTCTTCTGCTCCTCGGTCGAGCCGTCGGCATAGTCGAGTGCCTCGTCGAAACGGGCATTGGCCTCGAGCGCAAGCTTCTTGACGCGCTCAGGGCCGTCATAGCCGACGAGCGTGGCCTTGGCGCCGTCGCTCACCGCGATCACGGCGGAGGCGAAGGCGACCACCCCGGTGCCGCCAAACACCACGACGCGGAGGCCCTTGAGGTCGACCGAGAATTTGTCGCGCAGCGCCTTCTTGGCGCAAGCGACCATGGCGGCTGCGGTGGTGAAGGAGCCGGCGGGATCGGCGAATACTGAGATCTCGAACGGCGGCACCATCGCCTTCTTGGCGCGGTCCATCATGTCGAGCGCCTCGATCGCGCGCTTGCCGCCGATGAACATTCCTGTGCGCTTGATGCCTTCGGGACCGCGCGAGAAGATCGCGTCCTGCACCAGGCCGTAGACATCCTCGACGGTGACGTTGGTGTAGGGTATGGCGTGATCGAAGCCTGCATCGAGGCCCATATTCACGTCGAAGGGGCTCATATGCTTGAGCGGCGTGAGCATGTGCAGAATCCGGGGGGTCGCCATGGGCGTTCGCTTCTCCCTGCTTTCAGCGAGGGCCACGCTTTAGCACAATCGGCGCGGGAGCAAAGCCT
>JBLMXO010000377.1:0-7110 GCA_050257815.1 Actinomycetota bacterium | reverse complement strand
CCGTGGCCCGCTGCAAAGCTGGCCTTTGCTGTAGACGCGCCACATAGGCCTCGAACTCGGGCCGCTTGGGGATCAGATTGAACATCATACCCCAGCGGATCGTCGAGCCCATCACGACGTCGGCGGCAGTGAACTGCTCGCCCATCAGGTACGGGCCTTTCGCGACGGCCTCGGCGACCACGTTCATCACCGTGTCGAAATCGCCATAGCCGAGCATGCCGCGGCGCGCCTCTTCCTTCCGGGGAGCGGCGAGGTCGATGATCGCGGGCTCGATGCAGCTCGGCCCAAAGAACAGCCACTTCAAATAGGGTCCGCGGCGCGGATCGCCCACCGGGATGTTCAGCCGCGCATGCGGAAACTCGTCGGCAAGATAAGTGCAGATGGCGGCCGCCTCAGTGATGATCGCATCGCCGTGCTTGAGCGCCGGCACCTTTCCATCGGATTGATGGCGAGATAGTCGGGCGTCATCTGCTCGCCCTTGCTGAGGCTCAACAGGTGGATGTCATAAGGCTCGCCAAGCTCCTCCAGCATCCAGCGGACAATTGAAGAGCGCGAGGGCGCTGCGTGATAAAGCGTCAGCTTGGCCATTTGACTTTCCTCCGTTTCACTCCTGAGCGCCAACTAAACCCGCCGTGTGGCGTTAACATGATGCCGATTAGAGGCCGGAACGATGGCAGACCGAAAACACACAAAAGCAAAGCGCTGGTCGCAACAGGTGACCGAGCATTCAAACGCGCTCGATCTCGATCAGGGTGTATTCACGCTTAAAGACCCCCAAAAGATCGCTGCTTCGCTCAAGCGCTCGGCTGAGGAGAGTACAAGGCGGAAATCAGATCCCTACCGCTCGGCGATGTCGATGCTGACCTTCTATATCAACCGTGCCGGCAAGTCCCTGCCTAAGGCAGATCGGGAAAGGCTCGAGAAGGCAAAAGTCGAGTTGCGTAAGCTTTTCGGCAAGGCTGCCAAGGAGAAGGCCAAGAGCTAGCCCTGCTCGCTCCTCGCCCAGCCTTCGACCTCTCCGATCCAGTGCTCGGAGTGCTGGGCGAATGTGCCAAGCACGGCATCGAAGCTCGCGTGCTCCGCTTCCTCGCCTCCCCTCGCGTCCTGAAGCTCCTTAAACACGCCGCGATAGTCAGCGTAGCCTTGCATCTCTTCCCAGCGACGCCACCAGAAATCACCGATGAAGAAGAACTTGACCCATGAGAACAAGCAGTCGGTCCAATCCTCGAGGAAATAGCGGAGGTGGATGCTAGGCGTGGCGAGATAGGCAGATGCCTCCGGCAGCGTCTCGCCCTCGCCAGTCGGGCAATCAGCGATCTCGGAGATTTCGACCAAACGGCCATCGAGGAACGGATGCTCGGGGCATTCGAGGAAGACGAAGCTCATGCGGTCCTCGCCCGGATAGATGCCGCGCGGGTCGAAAAGCTTGAAGTCAAGCCCAACGAGCTTGCCCTCGGTAAGGACGATCAGTGATGGGGAGCTGGCGTCCTGCCGATCGATCACGTCGAGACCTGATTCACGCGCGCTTTCGACAAGAGCCTCGGGACTGGTGCTAATGAAGCTCGAGACGATGACCGGTCCTGGGATCGGTCGGTCGATGGTTTCGATATTCACGCGCGCCCGAAGGCCGCTCGTGCGCTCGTCGTTTACCAAATTGAGAAAGGCGGGCCGCTCGGGCTGGCGAGAACGGAGGTAATCGTCACTCTCAAGCGCCAGACGATGGAGGTGCCCGAGCAGGCGGGTCCGGATCGTCGCGTCGCGGCAACTCCCCTTCCAGGCGACAATCACGGAAGGCATGACCGCGCTTACTCCCCCTTGAACGCTAACCGCGAAACTTTGGTGACATTGCCCGCGTGGGGCGCGACAGGCAAGCCGTGACGTGCAAACAGGGTTGCCTCACGATTCACTCAACGCGTGATCTGGGCGTTATAGTGGCAAGCGCAAGGCAGAGGGGCGGCAATGGAAGGCTGGAACGATTTCTTCATGCTCGCCGGGCTCACCGCCGGCGCGCTGATCGGTCTCCTCTTCGTCGTCATCACCCTCGGCGCCGAACACATCATCGAGGGCGACAAGGCCCGTACCCGCCTCGTCATCATTCCGATCCTTGTCATGTTTACCAGCGTCTTCCTCGTGGCGCTCGCCACAGTGGCACCTTTCTCGGCGCCGGTTAGAGCCATAGCACTTGGGCTTATTGGCTGTGGCGGGCTCGCCTACATCATGAATCTTGCATTGACCTCGCGCCGGCGGACCGACACCGAGGATCTCAAGCTGTCTTGGAACGTGCTGCTCCCTATCGCGGCTTTTGCGCTGCTGGCAACAGCCGCCGCGGCCTGGGCCCTCCAGGCTTCATTCGCCAATTCAATCTGCGCGGCATCAGTCGTCTTGCTCTTGGTTACCGCGATCCGCAACAGCTTGGTGGTCACCCTCGCCATCGCCACACGCAGCAACTGAGCCAATCAAGACGCAGAGCAGGTCGCGGCGTGGCCTCGCTGACCAAGGCCACGCGCTTCCCAAACGTACGATTGCAATCTCGCGTCCCGAGACTGCGGACTCCGTACGGGATCAGGCTTTGGCGTGGCGTGTGCCGTGCCCCATGCCCGCGAGCATGCCGGCCACCTTCTCCGACACATAGCCGAACACGGCGCCGATGATCATCGACAGAATGATCACGACCACCGGGTTCTCGAGCGATGCCGCGGTTAAGCTGCCGGTCGCATCCTTCATCAGAGCGTAGGCGACCACCGAGGCAAAGCCGTAGACTTGCGCCGGGATGGCGGCAAAGATCGGAATGTTGGCAAGCAGGACCATGGCGGCAACGCCAACGCCGACGCAGATTCCGGCCCAAACGGGGAGGCCAAGTTTGTCGGCGAGACCCGCCTTAGTCACGACGATGAGGGTAATGCCGGCGATGATGGCACCAGCGGCATTGCACAGGATCGCCGATTGCAGGCCATGCTCCTTGGCCCCGCAATGGAAGAAGCAGCCCCAGGCGATGAACGCTGCCCAGATCGCGAGCGCGCCGCCGAGCGGCCCAAGGAACAGCCAGGTGGCTATGGCACCGAGCACGCCAACGCTAATTGCAAGTGCGGTATTCGAGGACATCTCACCCCCCTCTTCTGGATACGAGCGGGTGGATGCGCCGTTTACGCTTACGCCGGCGGTCCACCGGCTCAAGGATCGGAAGCAGGTTGATCGCGATGGCGACTCAGCTTCCGCGCGAACAATAGCCCAAAGTGGTCTTGGACTGAACAATAATTCAGCTTTTTGCCCAGTTTCTAATCAGCTTCCGGGAGGCACCGCTTCCTTTATTGAAACGGAGCCCGTACACGACCTAGGTAGCACTGATGAGCAAGACACCAGTTCACGTGGTCGGCGGAGGTCTCGCGGGTAGCGAGGCCGCTTGGCAGCTCGCGCAAACGGGCGTTCCCGTCGTGCTGCATGAGATGCGTCCCGTCCGCCAGACCGAGGCGCACAAGACGGGATCGTTCGCCGAGCTCGTCTGCTCCAACTCCTTCCGCTCCGACGAATGGGAGACGAACGCCGTCGGCCTTCTGCACGAGGAGATGCGGCGCGCTGGCTCTCTGGTGATGCGTGCGGCAGACGCGCACAAGCTGCCGGCTGGCGGAGCGCTCGCGGTCGACCGGGACGGGTTTGCCATGGAGGTGACGCAGACCCTCGAAGATCACCCGCTGATCGAGATTGTCCGCGAGGAGGTCGCCGGTTTGCCGCCCTCCGACTGGGACAGCGTCATCGTGGCGACGGGCCCCCTCACCTCGCCTCAGCTCGCAAGCGCCATCAAGATGCTGACCGGCGAGGCTGAGCTTGCCTTCTTCGATGCGATCGCACCGATCGTGCATCGTGAGACAATCGACATGAGCGTGTGCTGGCTTCAGTCGCGCTATGACAAAGCGGGCCCTGTAGGAAGCGGCGCCGACTATATCAACTGCCCACTCGACAGAGCCCAATACGAGGCCTTCATCGCGGCGCTCCTTGCTGCGGAGAAGACCGCCTTCAAGGAATTCGAGGGAACGCCCTATTTCGAGGGCTGCTTGCCCATCGAGGTGATGGCCGAGCGCGGGATCGACACGTTGCGCTATGGCCCGATGAAGCCGGTTGGGCTCTCCAACCCGCATCGTCCAGGCGTGAGGCCTCATGCCGTGGTTCAGCTCCGCCAGGACAATGCGCTCGGCACGCTGTGGAACATGGTCGGCTTTCAGACCAAGCTCAAACATGGGGAGCAGGTGCGCGTGTTCCGCACGATCCCGGGGTTAGAGCAAGCCGAATTCGCGCGGCTGGGCGGGCTCCACCGCAACACCTTCCTCAACAGCCCTAAGCTGCTCGATGCAAGCCTCAGGCTGAAAGCGGACAAGCGGCTGAGATTTGCCGGGCAGATCACCGGTGTCGAGGGCTATGTCGAGTCCGCGGCCATCGGGCTTCTCGCCGGGCGCTTCGCGGCGGCGGAACGGCTCGGCGCGGCAATCTCACCACCCCCTCCGACCACGGCACTCGGCGCGCTTCTTGCCCACATCACCGGCGGCCATTTGAGCGCCGATGGCGAGGATGCGGCGCGGAGCTTTCAGCCGATGAACGTCAACTTCGGGCTGTTCCCACCGATCGCTGCGGAACGTGAGGCAAAGCGCGGGCCCAAAGGCCTCGACCGCAAGCGTGCACTCGCCCGGCGCGCGCTCGCCGATCTCGATCTTTGGCTCGGCCGCTCCGCTTCGGTCGCGGCGGAGTAGAGCCTACTCCACCCTGCCCAGCACGAGCCAGAAGCGCAGCAGAGAAATATCGAGGTCGGGCTCCTTGTAGGTGCCGTTCATGTTGTCGATGATCATCGTGCCGTCGAGCCCGCTCGGCGCCGCCTTCAGCTCGATCGGCGTGTGGTCGTCGACCTTTGGCCATCCGCGGGCATAGACCTCCTTCACGGCTTGCGCGATGTCGAACGTCGCCGAGGCGCCGTCTTCGAGACGAGCGGTCAAGAGCTTGTCGGACAGCTCGAAGCTCACTGGACCGAGCCCCTCGACCGACACCGTCTTGGGCGGGATAGCTTGCAGACCCGCATTCCCCTCGAACACGACGGGGCCGATCACATAGGCACCCTTCGGCGGCGCGACGACGAGAGGCGTGTCGGAATAGTGGGTGACGTAGACGACGCCTGAAGAGTTCGCCACGTCGGCGCGCAGCCCGAGCGCAAGCAGCACGTCGCGCGCGGTCTCCTCCGGCTTCTTGCCCGGGGCGAAGGGATCGTCCGGCGAGCCGGCAAACCAAGGCGCGAGAAGATAGAGCGCGCGGTGCGTGTTGAGGTACCACTCGATGCTGCGTGCCCGCCATGCATCGGTGCCGAGCGGGTTCTCGGCCGCCCCCTCGCCGTGCGACACGATTTTGCCCTCGACCAGCATGCCCTTCGCGCTCAGGAGCTCGGCGAGTTGCTGCTTCTGGCTCATCACCGAGAAGCCGGTCATCCCACCCGGCCCGAATGATGCAGCGAACATCATGAAGGCGAGTACGCCCGGCACGAGGCGAAGGTCGAAATTCACGCCCCGCACTGCGCGCATGATGGCGAGGATCAGCGCCCAGACGCCGATCAACACCATCAGATAGCGCTGCTCGGTCACGCCGTAATCGGCGATGCGCCGGCCCACGGCGATGAACAACAGCAGCACGGGAAGCGCGGTCAGCTCGACCCAATAGCGCCAGAAGAGGCGAACGAGCGGGCCGCCCGTCTCGCGGCTCGGATAGCCGATCAGAAGCGTCGCGGCGCCGACCAGGAGATAGCCGACCACCATGCCGCCGAGCGTGCCCTTGGGCAGTTCCCAGGCGAGCGCGATCTTGATCGCGTAGGCGTAGAGGATGGCAGTGTAAACCAGGAGCAGCGGGACGAGCACAAACTTCGTCAGCGCCGCCGCAGCGCGCATCGTGAAGTCATCTTCCTCGCGGGCGGTGATAGGGTCGGTGAAGCTCCGCGGCGCGAAGGCGAGGAAGCTCACCGGCGCCAGGAAACAGAGGCTGACCGTGATCACATGCTCCTGCCAGTGCGGCGGGAGGATGAGGCCGAACAGGATGTTCAGCGTCTGGGAAATGGCGGCGATGCCCGCGGCGAACAGCCCGGCTCCGACCACGGCCAAGGTCGCGCCGAGCCAAAGCCGGTGGTTGAACAGCCAGAAGGGAGCGTTGGAGTCGCTGCGGCCAAGATAGCCACCGAGCCCGACGAGGATAAGCAATGCTCCGACAAGGAGATACGTGTTCAGCCAAATTTCCCAGAAGAAATAAAACAGCAATGCGATCAGAGCGATGCCAGCGACCCACAGCGCAACGCGCGCGAGGTAGGAGCGTGCGCGGCTCTCGGCGTAGAAATCGACGGCCACCGTCCACAAGAAGGACGCGGCCAGCGCGCCCATGATCCTGAGATCGACATCGCGCGCGAAGTCGTGGTTGAGCCGATAGAAGGTGGCAAGCCCGGCGATGAGCACCGGCAGCGGAAAGCGCGACGCCGCGGCGCTCAAGTCGGGAAGCCGTTTCCGCCACCAGGATTTCGCCGGCCGTTCCTTCATACTGTCCTCCCCTCGCCCTTCTACCGCCACCGCGCCAGGCGCCACAGACGATAGAGCGGGTTTATGTCGGCGATCTCGTGCAGCGGATCGCGTCCGCTTTTCTCCAACGCGGCGAGATAGGGGTCAACCAGCGAAAGGGGAATGAAGGCCTTCCGCGCCACAGGACCGAGCTTGGCGAGATGAGATTGCGCCTCGCCCAACGCTTCTTTTGCCACTCCGCGCAACTCACCCAGCGCACCGTGGAGGCTCTGGCTCGTCGAGCCGGCCAGCACTTGATCGGGTGATGCCCCGTGGCGGCTAAGCACGTCGGCTGGAAGAAACACCAGCCCGCGCGCCGCATGGATGGGAAGTGCACGCATCAGGCCGGTGAGACCATAGGCCATGCCGCCTGATCGGGCGGGTTGCTCGATGCTTTCGCCCATAGTGCCGAGGATCTCCGCAGAAAGCGCTGACACGGCTCCCGCCGTGGCATCGAGATAAGCGTCGAGCGCCGCCATCGTGGGCATGATCTTCTGCTCGACATCGAAGGCTCGGGCATCGATCAGGGCTGCGATGCGGT
>JBLMXO010000376.1:0-6651 GCA_050257815.1 Actinomycetota bacterium | reverse complement strand
GATCCCGACAATCCCGACACCGACGGTGACGGCTTGCTCGACGGCTGGGAAGTTCATGGCGTGAATGGCATCGATCTCAGAGCCAAGGGCGCCTCTCCGCTGCACAAGGACATTTTCGTCGAGATGGACTACATGGTCCGCGCCAGCGCCGCCATCGGCCTCGCTCCGGACGATGCCGTGCTCGCCAGGATCAAGCAGATTTTCGCCAACGCACCCGTGCCCAATCCCGATGGACGCGACGGCATCAACCTCCATCTCGAGCGGGGTAACGAGGTGCCCTACGACGAGGTCATCGACAACGAGGACGAGTTCGTCAAGATCAAGGCCGCGAACTTCGCCGCGAAGCGGGCTCCCGTCTACCACTACATGATCTGGGCCAATCGCTACTGGGACGATGATTCAAGCGGCTACTCGTTCCATGTCCCGGGATCGGACTTCGTCGTGACGCTCGGGGGCTGGAACGACAAGAACGGCGGGACCGACAACGAGAAGATCGGTACCTTTGCCCACGAGCTCGGCCACAATCTCGGCCTGAAGCACGGCGGTTCCGACACTGTCAACTTCAAGCCCAACCACCTCAGCATCATGAACTATTTCTTCCAGGTCGACGGCGTGCTGCGCGATGGCAAGCGCGTTTACGACTTCCAGCGCTTCCCGCTGCCCGCGCTGAAGGAATACAAGCTTCGCGAGGGAGCGGGATTGGGCAAAGCGGCGCAACTCCGCGGCTACACCACGTCCTATTGGCTCACGCATGAAAAGGCTCGGCCCGTGCCCGGAGCCGGCGCCATCGATTGGGATCAGAACGGGCGGATCGACGTTGTTCCTCGCCGCCGCGACGTCAACGACGATGGGCAAATCGCGGTGCTTACGGCCACGCCGAACGAATGGTCGATCCTGGTTTTTGATGGTGGCACGATCGGCAAGAGAGGCGACGTCACCACGCTCCTCAACGTCGCGCGTTCGCAATACCGGCGCATGACCGGCCCCGAGCTGTCCGAAGACATGCAGCGCCGGATTCGCCAGAGCCAGCCCCAGCCTTAGCGCATCAATCGTAGCTGGGCCCGCGAATTGCTCGGCAAGGCGCATCTTGAGGCGTGGTATAAGCTTGGTTGACCTTTACGGGGACGCAGTGGGCTCGGCATGCTTAGGGAGACTCAAATGCGCATCTCCAAATTTATTGGGCTAGCAGCAGTCTTAGTCGTCCACGCCCCCGTCGCGGCGTTTGCCCCCTCGGGTACCTCCTTTGTGTGTCCCTCTGACCGGCCTTACATTAGGAAGAACGCCTTTGGCCAAATCTTCTGCAGCCAGTATGGGCCAAATGGCAATAAAGCCCTCCAAAAGCAAGTTGCCCAATTAACATTGACTCGGCGGCGAGTTCCTAAGGGATGAGCACGGCCGCGCCGGTCAGCTCGCCTTCGCGCAAGCGCTTGAGCGCCTCG
Organism: Actinomycetota bacterium; assembly: GCA_050257815.1. Classification (GTDB taxonomy): domain Bacteria; phylum Pseudomonadota; class Alphaproteobacteria; order Rhizobiales; family Methyloligellaceae; genus Methyloceanibacter. The sequence continues at coordinate 5,212 of JBLMXO010000376.1, read as the reverse complement.
TTGGCTTCCGACAGCTTCATCGGTACGACGGTAGTCTTCACCGGTATTTTCGGCGCGAGCGCCAGAAACTCGCGCGCGTCGTTTCGTGTGAGATTGGCGACCGAGCGCACCACGCGCTCCTCCCATAGGATGTCGTACGGGAAGCTCGGGATGTCGCTCATATGGATGCCGCCGCACACGACCGTGCCCCCTTTGCGCACCGCTCTGAGCGCAGCCGGCACCAGCGCGCCTACGGGGGCGAAGATGATCGCCGCATCGAGCGGCTCCGGCGGCATCTCGTCGGAGCCTCCGACCCATACCGCGCCAAGCTCGCGCGCGAACTCTTGCGCGCGTTCGTCGCCGGGTCGTGTGAAGGCATAGACCTCGCGCCCCTCGTAGCGCGCGACCTGCGCCACGATGTGAGCGGCGGCGCCGAAGCCATAGATGCTGAGCCGCTTGCCCGGGCCCGCGAGCTTGAGCGAGCGGTAGCCGATCAACCCGGCGCACAGCAGCGGGGCGGCTTCGGCGTCGCTATAGCCTTCGGGGATAGGGAAGACATAGCGCGCGTCGGCTACCGTGTACTGCGCGTAGCCGCCGTCGATCTGATAGCCGGTGAAGCGTGGGTGATCGCAGAGGTTCTCCTTGCCTTCGCGGCAGTAGAAGCAGGTGCCGTCGGTGTAGCCGAGCCACGGCACGCCGACGCGCATGCCGATGGTGAAGCCTTCGACTTCCTCGCCGAGCGCCTCGACATGGCCCACGATCTCATGGCCAAGGACGAGGGGGAGCTTGGGCTGATCAAGCTCGCCGTCGAACACATGGAGGTCGGTGCGGCACACCCCGCACGCCGCGACCTTGATGAGAACCTGATGTGGCCCCGGCTTTGGCACCGGCAGCTCAGCCGCGCGAAGCGGCGTCCGCGCCTTGTCCAGCAACATCGCCTTCATCGTTGACGGCAAGCTCACCCCGCGGCCTTGGCGGCTTCGAGCCGCTGCTCGCGCTCCTTTAGCGTATCCTCGAGGCGTTTGATCCAGCCTGCATCCTCGCCGCGGCCCTCGCGCATCTCTCGGATTAGCCGCAAATTGCGCGCGGTCGTCTCGAGCTCCCACGAGGCGCGGGCAATCGCCAGCGCTTCGCCCAATTGCTCCTCGGCATCGTCTTCGTCGCGCGCGAGCACGGCAAGCTCGAGCAGCGTCGCATGGTCCCAATAGTCGGGAACGCGCGCTGCCTTGCGTGAGGCTGAATAGCGCACCACCGGCAGGATCTCGGTCTGCCGCGGGTCAGGCTTCGGCATCATCTCCATCAACGTCACCGCGTTGATGCCGGGATAGGCGTCGCGCCAATCGGCCTCGAAGCCGGCGAGATAGGCGTCGATCGCGTTCTTGAGCAGAGCGCGCGCCTCGGGGAGCCCCTCCTTCTTGGCGAGGTCCCAGCGGTCCTTGTAGATGCGGCCGAGGAGAGCGTTGGTTTCGCTCGACGGGCCGAACTCGGCGATCACCTCGCGCAAGACCTTCTCCGCTTCGGCGAAGCGGCCCTCGCGGTTGAGCGCGAAGCCGAGCTGCTCGCGCATCATTTTGGCGTGCTTGAGCGGCAGCGGCATGCGCTCGTAAAGATCGATCATCGCCTTGTAGGCCTTCACGTCGCGAAGCGAGAGGAAGAGGTCGACTACCACGCCCGACTCGACTTCGAGCAGATTGGCGAGCGCCTTCTCGGCCGCCACAGCCTGCACCGCGTCGGCGCCCTGCTTGACCGCGGCGCGCAGGCGGTCCTTGTAGCGCTTCGAATAGTCGACGGCCTGGCGGAAAATGTCGGTCTTGGCGTGGTCGACTTCCCAGCGTGGCACGCCTTCGATCAGTTGGAAGATCGGGCTGTCGTCATGTGGATTGCCGCGCGCTTCTCCGAGCTGCTTGGCGATCGCCGCAATCGTCGACTCCGCCTCGACCGGCTCGCCCGCGCCGTCGGTCTTGTAGGCGATGCCGCGCACGAGAGCGATGTCGAAGGGCAGCACCGTGCCTTCGGCGAACACGATCACGGTCGAGCGCGGTCGCATCGCGTGCCGGATGCCGAGCTCGTAGAACACGTTGGGATTGGCCCCGGTGATGTCAGCCACGGCGTAGTGGCAGAGCATCAGCCGCTCGAACATCGGCTTGTGGATGGTGCCGCCGATCTTCTCCTCGTCGGCCCTGATCGGCTCGAGCCCTGCGCGCACCACCGCCGGCGCGATGACCTTCTCGTAGACCGAGTCGAAATTGGTCACGCGCCCGGCGGCATCGAGCTTCTTGCCGAACGGCATCAGCACGAAGCAGAGCGGAGCGAGCGTTTCAGCCTCGTCCAAGAGCCACTCCCTTCACAACGCCGAATCGTCACTGATTCATGTTGCTCGTGATCGCGGCCTGGATCGAGGCGTCGGGATGTCCGAGCCATTTCTGGTTCGAGCCGGTGACGAGCAGGCCCCAGGCTTGTTTTCCTGCTGGTGCGAACAGCACGTGGAGCTGGTTGTCGCCGCAATCATGCGCCTTGCACACCCAGCCGAGCGTATAGGCTTGGCCTGCGACCGTCACCGTCTTTGACGGTGAGGAGGGACCGTCGAAGGTCTTGGCGTATTTGCTCACCCACGAGGGCACAGATTCGCCCGCGAGCATCGCCTTCCACGCGGAAAGATAAGCCGGCTGCTTCAACAGGTCGAACAGGTAGGGGCCGTCGTCGGCGGCGTGAGCGGAAGGTGCGGCGAGGAGCAACACGGCAAGAACGAGACGTCGCAAGATCATCGAAACCTCCCTGGTGGTTCCCCGCGGGCTTATTCTACCCTGCCGGCATCCTTGCAGCCTATGGTCGTCCCGTAGGCGCTGAGAGGCATGCTCGCCTGCTTGTCGCGGGACACGATCGCCTGGAGGGTGCCTGCGGCGAAGCAATAATAGCGTGCGGAAAGCAGCGTCTGATCTCGGCCAGAACGGAATTTGGCCGAGCGCGTGATTGTCGCGACTTGCGTCCGTGCCGCGTTGGCGATTACGCGCGCTGTCTCCAAGACCGATGCGGGGGTCGCGGAATCGGCCGCAGCGAGCGCGGCATCGATACCTTCCGGAGTTAGGCTCTTGAGCACGTGACATTTGTCGCCCAAGAGATACTCCCGATAGCTGTCCGTATCGGTGACCGGCTGCAGCAAGGTCGTTTGCGCCGCGACCAAAAGATCGGCGGCGGCAGCCAGCTCGTCGACCGTTGAGGCCGGGCTGCTCAGAATGCCGCGCACGTCGTCGCGATAGATCTGCCAGGCATCGGGTGCGATGGTGAACGGCGCTTGGCCTGAGGCGGCCATGACGATGTCGCACCCTTGCAGGTTCTTGAAGGCGAAGGCCGGCTCAGCGCACGCGATGACGGCAATCGCGGCGAGGCAAGCGCGGAGCGCGCTCACTCCAGCTCTTCGCGCAAGCGCTCGAGCAGAGCGGAGCGGTGTACGGGCGGCTGCAGTTGGTAGCGGTAATAGCCGACCATGTCCTTGATGCGCTGGAACTGAAGCGGCGTGAATTGCTTCATGCACGCATCGTCGGAGTAGTCCATGTAGTTCTCGACCGGATTGAACCTCGCCTCGTTCGGGCAGGAGGATTTCTGCCCGAGTGGGCAGCCTGCAGCGGAGTTCTCCTCATAGGCCGTGTCGGAGATCTCATCGCCCGGATCGTTGCAGCCGTTCTCGAAGGTGTGGAACAGCCCGCACCAATGGCCGATCTCGTGCACTGCCGTCATGCCGAGATTGTAGGGCGATTGTTGGTGCGAGTCGGGCAGCGACATCTGGTTGATGACGACGCCGTCCATCACCGGATAGGCCCCGAGATACCACGGGAAGGTCGCCCAGCCGAGCAGTCCATCGGGCAGGTCCGCCGTATAGAAATTGAGCGAGCGATCCGGCGCCTTGCCGAGCTCGGCCTTCATCGCCGCCTCTTCAGGCGTAGAGATGCCGACACGATACCATTTGGGGTGCTTGGTGCGATCAACGCTCACCATCTGAAACTCGACCAGGGCCGGATCGTAGACCTGGTTGAGCAGAGCGATCTGCGCTTCGAGTTGATGGTCCGGCAGATTGCCGTGCGTCCCGTCATGGATGATGTGGAAATGCACCGGCACGACCGTCTTGGTATTGAACTCGATATTGTTGCTGCGCAGTGCCGAGCGCACGCGCTGGGTGCGCCTGATGTCGTAGAGCGTCGGCACCGGGGTCCCGCACCGCCGCCCGCTCGACACGAAGGCCTTGCGGTTCGCGTATTCGGTTCCGCCGACATTGATCGCGCCAGTGTCATCATCGGCGGCGAATGCCGCGACCTTTCCCACCGTGCTCCCAAGCCCCGCGTAGACTGCGCATGTCATGAATTCGCGCCGGTTCATGGCCGTCCTTTCCTATCGACGATGGCGAACAAGGGGAGTTGCGCCGGACAAGACCGGGCGGCAAACGGGGCTGCATTGGGCATGGCTTCAGCCGGCAACGCTTGGAGGTCGGCCGGGAGCCTATAGCGAAAGCGCTAACACGTCACGTTAAAGGACGGCAACAAACAGCCCTCGCGAAGAGGAGAGGCGGAAGCGAAACTTGGTTTGCCGCTCGTGAGGGAAGCAGTGGCTAGTGCCTGATGAGCGGCCAGCCCTGGAAGCCACGGCGAAGTATCGTCATGGGCGCGTCAGGCTCTGCTTCATGGGAGCCTGAGAGCTTGGACGTCGCAGATCCGGCAAGATGCCGCTCCGGCACTAGCGTGGAGGCCGACCAGATCGCCGTGAAGGCGAGATGGCCTAGTCTCACTCGGTCGGATGCCGTCTCGTCGAACAAAGCGAGCGCGTTGCGCCTGTCGGCGTCGCGGCGCATGGCGTCGCCCGTCCAGCACATGGCGGTGCCGTAGGTCACTTGCTCGTGCGCATCGAGCAGGCGAGGGTTGCACGCCCAGCGCATGAGCTCGGGCGCCTTCGCCGCAGGTGCCAATTCGGACAGGCTTGCGTATAGCGCGCGAAGCTCCTCGGCGGGATCGAGCTTGGCGAGAATGGCTTGCGCGCGAATGCGAGCCCCTGCGAGCTCATCCTTCATCGCGACGAGAGCTTTGGCTGGGCCTGAACTCGCTGAGCGCAGGATCAGCGTGATGGTAAGGGAAACTTCGTCGTTGGTGCGCTCGACGAAGCGCGACATCATCTCGACATGACGATTAAGTTCGACTTGTCTCAAATCCCTCGAAGCTCCCGAACCGGCCACAACGCGCATTTTTCC
>JBLMXO010000375.1:0-5190 GCA_050257815.1 Actinomycetota bacterium | reverse complement strand
TTGTAGCCGGGTTCCGAGCCGGTGGGCCGCAGAAAGTCGCGTTCGGTCATGAGTCCCACGAGACGCGCTTCCTTATCGACCACCGGCAATCCACTGATGTCGTGTTTGAGCATCAGCTCGCCCGCCTCCAAGAGCGACGTGTCAGGTGTGACCATCACCACTGAGGAAGTCATCACATCACGGGCTTTCATGATCAGGCCTCCCGAAGTCGCAAGGCACACGTATTTTCCTGCACGCCGGTATTGGAAATCAAGGCCAAGCAAGAACTGAAGCGAACAGCAACAATGTGCGACTAGCCAGGGTCGCTCTGTTGAGGGCCCAGCGAGCTTAACGGTAAGATCGTCCTTGGGGTGAGGGCCGGGGATATGGACGCTCACGAGGCTGGTCAAGGCGTTAATCGCAGGCATCTTCTTGCCAGGTTTTGGCTGACAGCCTCCAGTTTCTGGAGCGGCCGATCGGGGAGGCTAGCCTGGGGCCTGACCTTCGTCCTCATTCTAATCGTCCTCCTGCAATTGCTGGTGCAGTACCTCCTGAACTACTGGAACCGCTATTTCTTCGACGCTCTCGCCCACCACGACGCGGCGGCGCTTTGGACCCAAGCTAAGCTGTTTGCCCCGCTCGGGGCTGCAAGCGCCGTGCTCGGTGCGACTTCAGTCTGGGGGCGTATGACGACGCAGCGCAAATGGCGCGAATGCGTTACCCGCCAAGTCATCGAATGTTGGCTCGCCGGCGACAAGTTTCGCAGGCTCAATCCGCTTGCAGCGGACTCGGCCAATCCGGAATACCGTATCTCCGAGGAGGTTAGGGTCGCGACAGACCCTCCGGTCGATCTCGTGCTCGGCTTCTTTGCGTCAATATTGACCGCGATCGTCTTCCTCAGCGTTCTGTGGAGCGTCGGCGGAAGCATTGGCGTCGAAGCGTTTGGCACGACGTGGACGATCCCAGGCTATCTCGTCATCAGCGTCGTGATTTATTCCACATTGTTTTCGAGCGCGATGCTCATGGTGGCCGGCCCGCTAACCGGCGTCATCGAGCGCAAGAACCAATCCGAGGCCGAGTTTCGAGCCGCGGCAGATCGCCTGCTCCAGGCAAAAGAGAATGGCAAAACGAGCAATGGAACCCGCCGCGCGCTTTGGAAGGCCGTTCACGTCACGCTCGACCGTTGGCGGAGCCTCCTATGGCAGCTAGTGCGGACGACGCTGGTTTCGCACAGCAACTCTATCCTTGCGCCAGTGATTGGCTTGCTGCTCTGCGTTCCCAAATTTCTCGCTGGAACCATGTCGCTCGGTGAGCTGACCCAATCGGCCGCCGCCTTCGTCACCGTGCAGAGCGCTTTCAATTGGCTGGTCGACAACTACGGCCGTGTTGCCGACTGGCGAGCCTCGGTGAATCGGGTCGCCAGCCTCCTGCTTGCGCTTGACGCACTCGATACGGCGGATCGGTCTGGCGCAATCGGAGGCTCACAGGCCCAGCTGCCAAGTCCCTAGGTCATTACTTGTGGGCGGCGTCCCTGTTTCGCCGACTTGATAAAATCCGCGTACCAACGAAACGACGCTTTAGGGACGCGGCGTAGCGTCGGGTAATCGACATAGACGAGCCCGAAACGCACGCCATAGCCGGAGCCCCACTCGAAATTGTCGAGTAGGGACCAAACGAAATAGCCCCGCACGTCTGCGCCGCCTTCGATGGCTTGATGCATGGCCCCGATATAGCTCTTGAGGTACTCGATGCGCGCCGTGTCGGCAACCGCGCCCGCTGCATCTGGCGCTTCATGTCCGCCAAAGCCGTTCTCCGTCACATAGATCGGCAGGCGATAACGGGCGCTGACTTCAAGCAGGCTGTCGCGAAAGGCGTCGGGATGGATCGGCCACTTAATGGGCGTATGTGCGACATCGGCAGGCGCTCGCCCAAAGGTAAATCCGAGCGGCGCATCCTTGTTCGTTGTGGCGTAGATCGGCGAATAGTGGTTGAGGCCAAACCAGTCTATCGGACGGCTGATGCGGTCAAGATCGCCTGGCTCGGCATAAGACTCCATTGCGACAGAGAGGCGCGCTGAGTAAGTGCCAAGAATTTGCGGATCGGGAAAGGCGTGATTCCAATACGCGTCGAATAGCTCGCCAGCCTCCGCGTCAGCGGGGGTTGCCGGAAGGCAAGGCTGATAGTTGTGTATAGCCCCGATCAACGCATCGGGCACGGCAGCGCGAATGGCGTCAACCGCTGCGCCGTGGGCGAGGTTCACATTATGGATCGCGCACTGGAGCGTGGCCATTCCCGACAGGCCGGGAGCGCTGTTGCCGAAGCCATAGCCGAACAAGGTGAAGACCGACGGCTCGTTGAATGTTGCGAAACGCTTCACGCGGTCGCCATAACGGCGCGAAACGAGTGTGGCATAGTCGGCAAACCAGCCTGCCGCGTCCCGCGCCGTCCAGCCGCCGAGATCGTCGAGAGCCTGCGGCAAATCCCAATGATACAGGCATAGCCAGGGCTCGATGCGGGCTTTCAGCAACGCATCGATGAGCCGGTCGTAGAAGGCGAGCCCAGCTTCGTTCGCTTTGCCCCGGCCATCGGGCAGCAGGCGAGGCCACGCTACCGAAAAGCGATATGCCTCCACGCCGAGCGCCTTCATCAGCGAGATGTCCTCGGCGTAGCGATGATAATGGTCGCAGGCGATGTCGCCCGTGTCGCGATTGGCGACCCGGCCGGCGGAACAAAACGTATCCCAGATGCTTGCGCCCCGACCGTCCTCGCGGGTTGCTCCCTCGATCTGAAAGCTTGACGTAGAGACGCCCCAAATGAAATCGCGCGGCCAAGCCTTCGCGTTCAATGTACCTCGTGGTAACCGCCGCTTTGCCGCTTTGCTCAAAACGCGAGTTCGGCCGGTTGATGAAGCTCGTTGCCTAACCACTTTGCCCTCTTGAATGGAAGCGCCATCCCCGTCCCATAATAGAGTGGACAAGCTTGATAATCTTGCTCCAAGCAGCCCTCTTGTCCGGAGGCATAAGGAAGTTTCGAGGATGCCGTGAAGACAGGTGCCGCCGCAAACTACATTCGCTGGTTCGAAGACTTGGGGAGCAGCGACGTCGCATCAGTCGGGGGCAAGAACGCCTCGCTCGGAGAGTTGGTGCGCAATCTTAGGCCCTACGGCATCGTTGTGCCGCCCGGCTTCGCCATTACCGCTCTGGGATACTGGCAACTCATCGAAGCAAATAACCTCCGGCAGCAGATTGCCGCAGAGCTTGCCGCACTCAAAGAGGAGAGAATCTCCCTCGCTGAAGCGGGCAAAACGATCCGTGCGGCGATCGAGAGAAGCGAATGGCCCGAGAGTTGCGACGGTGCTATCCGCGGAGCCTACCGAGAGCTGTCGCAACGCGTTGGGATCGATCGGCTGGACGTTGCCGTTCGTTCGAGCGCCACCGCCGAGGACCTTCCGGAAGCAAGCTTCGCCGGTCAGCACGAAAGCTTCTTGAACATCAGCGGCGAAGCCGAGCTGCTTGATGCCTGCCGCCGCTGCTATGCCTCGCTCTTCTCCGACCGTGCCATCAGCTATCGCGAAACCAAGGGCTTCGATCATCTCAAAGTGGCCCTCTCCATCGGCGTCCAGCAAATGGTGCGGTCTGACCTTGCCGGCGCTGGGGTGGCATTCTCGATCGATACCGAGACGGGGTTCGATCGCATCGTCTTGATCAACGCCGCCTGGGGTCTTGGCGAGAACGTCGTTCAAGGTGCGGTCGATCCCGACGAATATCAAGTCTTCAAGCCCCTGCTCGTAGAGACACGATTTAAGCCAATCGTGCACAAGCGGTGCGGCAGCAAGCTCGTCAAGATGGTCTACACCGGTGTTGCCGACGAGCCGACCCGCAACATCGAGACCTCTCTCACCGAACGGTCCACCTTCGTCTTGGCCGATGCCGAGATTCTCGAGCTCGGCCGCTCGATTTGCGCGATTGAGCGGCATTATGGCAGGCCCATGGATGTCGAATGGGCAAAGGACGGGCGAAGTGGCGAGATCTTCATCGTGCAAGCTCGCCCGGAGACAGTGCGGTCACGCGCGGCAGGAGGTTTGCAGAGGACTTACAAGATCATACGCAAAGGCAAGACGCTCGCGTCGGGCTTGAGCATAGGCGGAGATGTCGTGTCCGGACCGGTCTGCGTCATACGTGATCCCAAGAATATCGAGCACTTCGTGCCAGGCTCGGTGTTGGTGACGACCACGACCAATCCCGATTGGGTGCCTATCATGAAGCGCGCGGCGGCAATCGTCACCGATCGCGGAGGACGCACGTCACACGCCGCGATCGTTAGCCGGGAGCTTGGGCTTCCGGCGGTCGTCGGTGCAGGCGATGCGACCAAGGTGCTTCACGCCGGGCAATACGTCACGGTCTCCTGCGCCGAGGGTGACGAAGGATACGTCTATGAGGGCGCCGCCGAGTTCGTGACTCAAGAGATGGATGTCACCGCTATCCCAAGTACCAAGACAAGAATCATGCTGAACCTGGCCAATCCTGCGGGCGCCTATCGCTGGTGGAGGCTGCCTGCGGATGGGGTCGGGCTCGCTCGCATGGAGTTTGTGATTGCCAATCAGGTCAGGGTACACCCGATGGCGCTTGTCCATTCCGACAGGCTGACAGATGCGAAGGCCATGGCGGCCATCGAGGAGCTCACGCATGGTTACGAGCAGAAGGCTGACTATTTCGTGGACCGCCTGTCATTGGGGCTTGCCCGCATTGCCGCCGCTCTCCACCCGAAGCCTGTCATCATCAGGATGAGTGATTTCAAGACGAATGAATATGCGGGTCTCATCGGTGGCGCCGAGTTCGAGCCGAAAGAAGAAAATCCTATGATCGGCTTTCGCGGCGCCTCGCGCTATTACTCGCCGCACTATCGCGAAGGATTTGCACTAGAATGCCGGGCCATTCGCCGCCTGAGGGAGGAGATGGGATTTGGAAACGTCGTGGTGATGATTCCGTTCTGCCGCTCTCCTGATGAGGCCGACCGCGTGCTCGAGGTCATGGCGGAGAATGGACTTCGGCGTGGCGAGAAGGGTCTCGATGTCTACGTGATGTGCGAGATCCCCTCGAACGTCATTCTTGCTTCAGCTTTTGCCGAGCGTTTTGACGGCTTTTCGATCGGCTCCAACGATTTGACCCAGCTCACGCTTGGCGTTGACCGCGACTCCGAGCTGCTCGCCGA
>JBLMXO010000374.1:0-3863 GCA_050257815.1 Actinomycetota bacterium | reverse complement strand
ATCGCCGCTTGCGACGCCCTCGACCATGGCGCGGCGATCGTCCTCTGACCTCAGCGGCGGCTTCATCTTGAAGAAGGTGCGATAGGGGCCGATGTCATTCTCATTTAGGGTGAGATGGTTGATCGAGACGCCGCAGGTGACGGGAAGGCCACGTTCCTTCGCCGCGCGAATGACGTCGAGCGAGGCGCGGCAGGAGATTTGCCCCGCGTGGTAGCGGCCGCCGGTGAGCTCGACAAGGCGGAGATCGCGCTCGAGCATGATGGTCTCGGCTGTGCTCGGCGAACCGCGAAGTCCGAGCCTGGTTGCGACCTCGCCCTCGTTCATCACCCCGTCTGGGGCAAGCGTGGCGTCCTCGAGATGATGGACGATAAGTGCACCGAAATCCTTGGCGTAGGCGAGCACGTTCCGCATCACCTTGGAGTTGGCGATGCTCGCCTTACCGTTGCTGAAGGCGATCGCGCCCGCTTCATAGAGGAGCCCGACCTCGGTTATCTCCTCGCCCTTGAGGCCTTTGGTCATAGCGGCCATGGGGTGGACGTTGACGAGTGCGGTGTCGCGCGCGCGCCTCAGGATAAAGTCGACGAGCGCCACATCATCGATCACAGGCTCTGTATTGGGCATACAGATGATGGTGGTGACGCCGCCTGCGGCCGCCGCGCGGCTCGCCGTGGCGAGCGTCTCGCGATGCTCAAGTCCAGGCTCGCCGGCGAACACCATCATATCGAGCAAACCCGGAGCGAGAACACGGCCGGCGCAATCGATGATCTCGGCCTCACCTACCGTGTGCGCCGTGACGTCTGGACCGAGATCGGCCACCGTACCGTCCATGATCAGGAGCCCACCCTGAGAATCGAGGCCCGTGGCAGGATCGATGAGGCGCGCATTGACGAGCGCAACGGCGGAGGAGCCGTATCCGTCTTGAGTATCATGAGAATGCAGTGTGCTCATCGGTTCGGCAACTGACGCGCCAAGGCCTGGAGCACCGCCATGCGCACGGCGACACCCATCTCCACTTGCTCGCGGATGACGCTGCGCGCGTCGTCGGCGACGTTCGAGTCGATCTCCACGCCGCGGTTCATCGGGCCAGGATGCATGATGAGCGCGTCGGGCTTGGCGAGGGCAAGCTTGTCGAAGTCGAGGCCGAAGAAGTGGAAATATTCCCTCTGGCTCGGGATGAGGCTCGAGGTCATGCGCTCGCGCTGCAGTCTGAGCATCATGACGATGTCGGCGTCGACCAGGCCTTCCCACATAGAAGTGTAGACCTCGACACCGAGCCGCTCGATGCCGGAAGCGAGCAGCGTCGAGGGTGCGATCACGCGCACGCGTGCCCCGAGCGTGTTCAGGCAAAGAATATTCGACCGGGCGACCCGCGAATGGAGGATGTCGCCGCAGATCGCGATAATCAGGCCCTCGACGCGGCCCTTGTGGCGGCGGATCGTGAGTGCATCGAGCAAGGCTTGCGTCGGATGCTCGTGGCTGCCGTCGCCAGCGTTGATGACCGAGCAATCGACCTTCTGCGACAGCAGTTCGACCGCGCCAGCCGCATGATGGCGCACCACCAGGATGTCGGGGCGCATCGCGTTCAGCGTCACCGCAGTGTCGATCAGAGTTTCGCCCTTCTGCACGGATGAAGTGCCGACCGACATGTTCATCACGTCGGCGCCGAGTCGCTTGCCGGCAAGCTCGAAAGAGCTCTGGGTCCTGGTCGAGGCTTCGAAGAAGAGGTTGATCAGGGTGCGGCCGCGGAGATCGTCACGTTTCTTGGCGATCTGGCGGCTGAGCTTGGTGGCCTCCTCGGAGAGGTCGAGCAGAGCGACGATCTCGCTCCGCGATAGGCCTTCGATTCCGAGAAGATGGCGGTGAGGAAAAGAGAGGTTGGAGGCTTCGGCCGCAATGCTCATTAAAGGGCACTCTATAGGCCGAGTTTCGGCGAGCGGCAAGCAGTTGCGTCGCGCAAGTTTGAGCTTTGCCGTGTGCACTTTGATAAGGCCACCCGCGCTCGACGGTGTCGGCATCGCGAATCATGGGCTATGCTCAAAAAGCATCCTGCCGCTTGGCGCGTGTGGGACACCCAAACTAGGAGGCCAAGATGCGTAAATTTGCGATTGCCCTCGGGATGACGGCCGCGGTTGTGTTGGCGGGAAGCCTCGCCTGGAAGGCCGACGCAACGACGTTGTCATCGGGCGCCATTCACCTTCCGAGCACCGCTAAGAACTATTCGCCCGTCGAGAAGACCGGCTGCCGCCGCCCCGGCTGGTGCGGATTGGGTTGGTTTCGGAGGTGCGGCCCATTGCGTTGCTGGTGTGTACCCTGCTGGTAATCTGACCCTTAGCGGCACCAATCCATCTTTCGGGGCCGCCACAATTGGCGGCCTCGTTCATTGCTCAAGCCTAAAGTCCGCCGCGACTCCTTTGTTCGGGCTTGTCAGGGCGCTGAATTTCAATACCTTCCGGGAGAGGTGATTCGTTTGCGAGTTGGCGGTCTGGTGTGACGGCGAGCGCCGGCGGAGGCCCGGCCTTGCAGAGGTGGCGCCATGATGAGCTTACCTTTTCTCCTTTTTGCCTGCGGTCTCGGTGCGGCATGGCTCAGGCAGCGTGTGGCGGCGATGGGTTTTTGGGCCGCAGGGCTCGTAGTGTTGCTTGTGCTGTTCCGCATGAACATGACCGACGTGCTGAACATCGCCCTTTGATCTTGGGAGTAATGCGTGCCGGGTGACGTGGCGAAGCTGCTCAACGCTTTGGCGCTGATCGCAGTCGATACAGTGCTTGCGCTCGCCTTTGTCGATCAGCTTTGGTTCAGCGATCTGCCGTGTCCGCTCTGCATCCTGCAACGGGCGGGGTTCACCGCAGCTGGCTTTGGCCTTGTCCTCAACATCATCTTTGGGCCAAAGCCCAGTCATTACGGAGTAACGATCCTGGGCGCTACGGTTGGAGCCGCCGTTTCCATCCGCCAGATCCTCGATCACATCGTTCCGGGCACGGGATCCTACGGCAACGCCATGTTCGGCCTGCACCTCTATACATGGGCGTTCATCGCCTTTGTGCTGATGATCGTGGGCTCGGCCATCATGCTGTTTGCCGATCGCCAGTTCTCGCGCGCAGAGCCAATGTCTAGCCGGTTGAAGCCTTTGCCGGTGACGGCGATCATCACCTTTCTCTTGCTCGCACTCGGCAACGTGGTGTCGACGGCATTGATCTGCGGCGCGGGCTTTTGTCCGGAGAATCCAGGCGGCTATCTCATCTTTAATGACAATCTGCAGCTAACGATGTTCGCCGGCGCGCTTTAGCCGGTCGAGGGCCCCTTGCAGGATGTAAGCCGCGGCCACGCGGTCGACCACTTCGGCGCGGCGCTTGCGCGAGGCGTCGGCCTCGATGAGGTGGCGTTCGACGGCAGCCGTCGAGAGGCGCTCGTCCCAGAAGGCGATCGGCAGGGCGATGTGTTTGCCGAGGTTGCGGGCGAACGCGCGGGTGGATTGTGCGCGCGGGCCTTCCGAGCCGTCGAGATTGAGCGGGAGGCCGATGATCAGCGCGCCGACTTCCATCTTGTCGGCGATGTCGGCGAGGGCTTTGGCGTCGCTTGTGAACTTGGTGCGCCTGATCGTGTCATAGGGCGTGGCGATGCTGCGGGTCACGTCGGACAGAGCAAGCCCGATGGTCTTAGTACCCACATCGAGGCCGAGGAGCCTGGCCTCCTTGCCGAGGAGGGGCAGCAGGTCTTCGACGGCGATAGTGTCCTCGAGCATTTGAAGAGGCTCCGCTAGTTGCCCGGCCAGCGGCTCGCGGTTGTCAACGTCATGCCGTTTCCTATAAGTCCAGTGGAGCAAACGGAGTTCAGTGCATGAAGATTACGTGGTTTGGTCATTC
>JBLMXO010000373.1:0-5871 GCA_050257815.1 Actinomycetota bacterium | reverse complement strand
TGTTGGGCGAGAACACCATGACGAAATTGATGGCAAGCGATTCCCAGTCGATCTTGCGCAAGCTCGCGATCTTGGCGTCGACATTGCGGCCGAGAATGTTGACGGTGACGCTATCTCCGAGTTTGAGCCCAAGTCCCTTGGCGATCTCGGCGTCGAAGGAGACGAGCGGCTCGCCGGAATAGTCCTTGGGCCACCACTCGCCTTCGACGATGGTCGAGGAGGGCGGAACCTCGTCGGTGTAGGTCAGCCCGCGATCGCCGGCGAGCACCCAGCGCGCGTCGGGATCGACCTCGACCTGATCCACATCCACGCCCTTTATCTTGACGATTCTGCCGCGCAACATCGGCGCGTCCGCCATCTTGGCGTCGGGAAGGATCGCCTTCACCGTGTCGCGGAAGATCGGAAGATCGCTCTCCTCGACGTCGAGAAAATAATAGGCCGGGGCGTCGACCTCGATATTGCTGTTGATCTCCTTGAGCAGAGAGCGGTGGATCAAAGCAGTTGCTATCAGGAGGCCGAGACCCAAGCCGAGAGAGACGGCGATCGAGCGGGCGAGCGAGCCCGGTCCGCCAATGCTCGACAGCGCGAGCGCAAGCGATGGCGCGCGCATGCGGCGCCTTTTGGCGGCAAGACGCTGCACGACAAGACCGAAGCCCGAGAGCAGGAAGAATGCGGCGACGATACCCGCCGAGATCGAGGCCGTTATCAGACGTTCCTCGGAGGCGGCGATGGCGAGCGCGAACAGCGCGATGCCGGCGGCGGCAGAGCCGATGGCAAAGGGAAGCGACGAGCGTTCGCGCTCGTCGCTGAGATGGGCGCGCATTAGCACGGCTGGCGAGACCAGTGCCGCGCGGCCGAGCGGCCAGAGTACGAACAGGACCATGGTCAGGAGCCCGGCAAACGCGGCGGTGAGCAGCGGCAGAGGATGGGGCTCGATGGCGAGCTTGATGGGGAGCGCATCGCCATAGACGGCGGCGACCGCGGCGGGTGCGAGAGCGCCCACGATAAGGCCGATGGCGATGCCGAGCGAGGCAAGCGCGAGCGCCTGGATCATGTACACGGCGAGCACCAGCCGGCTGGAAGCGCCGAGACATTTGAATGTGGCGATGATCTCGCGCTTCTTCGCCATGTAGCTGCGGATGGCGTTGCCGACACCGATGCCGCCGAGCAAGAGCGCGGTCAGCCCGACGAAATTGATGAACTGGGTGAAACGGTCGGCGTCGCGGCGGAGCGAGGGCGCGGGATCGGTCCAGTCATGGATGGCGAAGCCCGACTGGGGGAAGCGGGTCTCTATGTCTTTCCGCGCGTTGGTGAGCGCTTGCTTGTCGGAGGCCGCGGGCTCAGGGAGCTTCACCCGATAGATCCAGCGGATCAGGCTCCCCGGCTGCACCAGCCCCGTCTTGCCAAGCGTGCCGCGCGACATCAGCACCTTCGGCCCATAGGCCAGGCGGTCGGCGAGCCGGTCCGGCTGCTCGCCGAGAACGCCGCCGATCGTCGCCGTCGCCTCGCCGATATGGATGGTGCTGCCAACATCGAGGCCGAGCCGGTCGAGCAGGGTCTGCTCGACCAGGACCACGCCATCGTCGCGCCAGATCGGGCCCGGCTGTTTGGCCTGCGTGATCACCACATCGCCATAGAGCGGGTAGGCATCGTCGACCGCCTTCACCTCGATCAATGCGCTCTTGCCGGCTTGCGATCGCGCCATGGCGCGGAAGCTCGCCGATTCGCTCACCTTGCCGAGCGCATCGAGCGCGGCGCGCTCTTCCGCGTTGGCTTGACGGTGGATCAGCTCGAAGGAGAGGTCGCCGCCGATCAGCGTGCGCCCTTGGCGGGCAAGCGCCTCATCGAAGGAGGCGGAGAGCGAGCCGATGGCAGCGACCGCTGCGACGCCGAGCGCGATGCACAGCACGAAGACGGTGAGACCGCCGGCGCCGGACCGGAGCTCACGCATGGCGATGGCGAGCGCGAGCCTGATCTTCGATGAGGCCACGCCCCCGCGCATTGCAGTCTCGCCTATCGCCGTGCCGGTAGCGGCGGTCACGATGCAGCGACCTTGCGCTTCGCGCCGCTGCTCACGATGCGCCCATCGGCGAGGCTCACGATGCGGTCGCAGCGCTTGGCGAGATTGCGGTCATGGGTGATGAGGAGGAGGGTGGCGCCGGTGCGCTCCTTCAACGTGAAGAGAAGGTCCATGACTTGCGCGCCGGTAGCGAGATCGAGATTGCCGGTCGGCTCATCGGCAAGGATGAGTTGAGGGTGCGGCGAAAGCGCGCGCGCAATCGCCACCCTCTGCTGCTCGCCGCCGGAGAGCTGGCCCGGGAAATGCGCCTCGCGATGCGACAACCCGACCTCGCCAAGCGCCGTGCGCGCCTTGTCGAAGGCGTCAGCCTGGTCGAGGAATTCGAGCGGTAGTGCCACGTTCTCGAGCGCGGTCATGGTCGGCACGAGGTGGAAGGATTGGAACACGATGCCGATATTGGCGGCACGGAGCCGAGCGAGGCCGTCCTCATCGAGGGTGGCGTAGTCGGCGCCGGCCACGTTGACGCGGCCGCCGGTCGCCCGCTCAAGGCCTGCGGTGACCATGAGGAGAGTCGATTTGCCTGAGCCGCTCGGGCCGACCACGGCGATGGCATCACCCATCGGAACTTCGAGGTCGATGCCGCGCAGGATGGCCACAGGGCCTGCGCGCGAGGGCAGCGTCACCTCGACGCCTTCGAGCAGAATCGCTGGAGGCTTGCGCGTTTTGACGGTGTGATCCATGGACGGGCTGGGCGACTTTTCTGCGCTACCGCTTCGCTCCTTCAGCGCTAGCGCCTGAGAGATGGCACGGGTGACGGCAATAGAGAAGGGTAAAGAGGTCGAAAAGATGAAACGTCATGTTGCCGCGCTCGTCCTAGTTGCCGCAGCGCTGTTGTCGCTGTTCATGCTGCGCGCCAGCGAGGCAAAGGATGAAAAGATGGTCATCGTCGCCTTCGGCGACAGCTTGACCGCGGGGCTCGGCCTGCCAGAGAGCGAGAGCTTCCCGGCGCAACTCGAAGCGGTGCTCAAGGCAGACGGCAAGGACGTGAGCGTGATCAACGCCGGAGTGTCGGGAGACACTACGGGCGCCGCCTTGCAGCGGCTCGACTGGGCTTTGCCGCAAGACGCGAGTGCCGTGATCGTGGAGCTCGGCGGCAACGACGCGCTGCAAGGCATTCCACCCGAGGGGACCAAGGCCAACCTCGCCAAGATCATCGAGGCGATCAGGGCTAAGGGACTGCCGGTGCTGCTCGCCGGCATGGAGTCGCCGCGCAACATGGGCAAGGACTATGTCGATGCCTTTCACGCCATTTATCCCGCGCTCGCAGCGCAATATGGCGTGGTGTTCTACCCGTTCTTCCTCGACGGCGTGGCGCTCGATGATTCTCTCATGCAGGACGACGGCATCCATCCCAACGCCAGGGGCGTGGCGAAGATCGTCGCCAACATGCTGCCGAAGGTCGATGAGCTTCTTGCCCGCGCGAACTCTAAGAGTTGAGCCGTTCGTTTCAAGACCGTTGACTGTCTCACGGCCGGTGGACCGGCCAGGAGGCGACGCCTATACTTGGGCTTCAGCCGTCAGTGCAAAATGAGCGAGGCCCGTTATGTGTCGAGTCACCATTGTTGCGGCGTTGGCTGGACTGTTGAGCGTTTCCTTTCTTGATCAGGCTATGGCGGGCAGTCATTGCGATATCCCGCAAAGGCTGGTTTGGGATTGCCGCTACGGCATCACCCCGTGCACGAGCGTGACCCAGCCCGTGACCAAGCGCATCGGCCTGACCGTGTATCACTTCACTTGGGGTTATTGCGCCAACCAGCGCTATTGGCCGCGCGACTGGAGCCTTGCCGCCCGCTGAGCGGCACAAGACCTGACGTCGTCGTTCGGCTTGCCCGCGTATTGTAAGGACGCGGACGAGAAATCGTGGGCGGCGTTCCGTCAGTTCCTCGCCGCGCAGCTTGGCAAGTAATTTTCATGCTTGTCATTGCCCGGCTTGACCGGGCAATCCAGTACTCTACGAAGTCAGCAATCAACTGAGCGCACCGGTTACTGGATTCCCGCTTTCGCGGGAATGACAAACGGAGGGCGGGGGAGCTTGGCGACCATCTACGATCTGAAGCCGCGCTTCCAGGCCCTGCTCAGGCCGCTCTCCGATGCTTTGGTGCGATCCGGACTGCGCGCCAACGACGTCACGCTCGGGGCGCTGTTGTTGAGCACGGCGCAGGGCGCCTGGCTCGCGCTGATGCCCATCTCGCGCTGGCCGCTTCTCTTCATTCCCGTCACACTCTTTCTGCGCATGGCCTTCAATGCCATCGACGGCATGATGGCACGCGAGCACGGCCAAGCGAGTGCCGCGGGCGCCGTGCTCAACGAGCTTTCCGACGTCATTGCCGATGCGGCGCTCTATCTCCCTTTCGCGCTGATCCCCGGCCTCAATACGCCGCTCGTCGTGCTAGTGGTGGTGGCAGGCATCATCGCCGAGATGGCGGGAGCGCTCGGGCCGATGCTCGCCGTGTCCCGCCGCTATGACGGGCCGCTCGGCAAGAGCGACCGCGCTTTCGCCTTCGGCCTGCTCGCGGTGCTGATCGGGCTTGGCATCGCTCCGGGTACATGGAGCACGCTCTATCTCGCGGCGATGTTGCTTCTATCGGTGCTGACGATTCTCAATCGCGCGCGGAGCGTCGTCGCGCAGGCCAAGGGGCGCGCGGCATGACCACGATCCTCGGGCTGCCAGCGAACGTCGTCTATTTCACCGTCGGCATCTATGCGCTGCTGGCGCTCGCGACCATCGCAGTCCTCATCATGCGGTGGCGGAAGCCCGGCGAGCGCTATGCCGAGCTCATGGCGCGAACGGATTCCTGGTGGTGGATGATTGGCGCCTTCACGCTTGCCATCCTGCTCAACCAGACCGTCGCCATCGTCTTCCTCGGCTTCATCTCTTATCTCGCGCTGAAGGAATATCTCTCGCTCGTGCCGACCAGGCGCATCGACCGCGGGGTGCTGCTGTTCGCCTATCTCGCCATACCCATCCAGTTCTATTGGGCGGCGATCGACTGGTACAACATGTTCATCGTCTTCATCCCGGTGTGGGTGTTCCTGTTCTTCCCGGCGCTGATGGCGCTCCGCGGCGAGACGCAAGGCTTCCTGCGCGCGGTCGGCACGCTGTCCTGGGGGATGATGATGACGGTCTACACGCTGTCGCATATGGCGTGGCTGCTCGTCGCCGGTCACGGCATCAACCCGGTGAACGGCGGGGTGGGGCTCCTCTTCTTCCTCGTCGTGCTCACCCAATTCAACGACGTGGCGCAATATTGCTGGGGCAAGCCGCTCGGCAGGCACAAGGTGACGCCGACGGTCAGTCCGAAAAAGACCTGGGAGGGACTGATCGGCGGCATCGCCACGACCACGGTCGTGGCGGCGCTGGTCGGGCCTTATCTCACGCCGATGGACTGGCGCTGGTCGGCGCTCGCCGGCGCCATCCTCGGCATCTCGGGATTCCTTGGCGACATCACCATGTCGGCGATGAAGCGCGATCTCGGGGTGAAGGATACCGGCGGGCTCATTCCCGGCCATGGCGGCATCCTCGACCGCGTCGACAGCCTCACTTACGCGGCGCCCGTTTTCGTCCACTTCCTGCGCTATTTCTATTTCCCGTGAGCGGCGCATGAGCAAGAACCCGTTCGCGCGACTGCTCAGGTTCATCTTCTTCGCCGTAGTGGTGCGCGCGGTGATCCTGATCGCGCTTGGCCTTACCGTGCGTCATCGCGAACGCCTGCCCAAAGACGGACCCGCGGTGCTCGCCGGCAATCACAATTCGAATCTCGACGCGCTCGCCATCATGTCGCTGATGCCGC
>JBLMXO010000372.1:0-2848 GCA_050257815.1 Actinomycetota bacterium | reverse complement strand
TGGCGAAAGAGGCTCTGCACGTCGCCGTGACGCCAAAGCGTGCGAGCAACGGCTCGGCGCAGTGCGTGCCGGCGCGGACCGCAACCCCGTAATGGTCGAGAATGGTGCTCACGTCGTGGGGATGTGCGCCCTCCATGTTGAAAGAGATGATGCTCCCCTTCGCGCGCGCGCGGCCGAAGATGCGGACCCAGTTCAGCTCGCCAAGGCGCTGCATGGCATAACCAAGCAAAGCATCCTCATGCGCCCTGATGGCGTCACGGCCGACGCTTTCGACATAGTCGAGCGCGGCCCCGAGCCCGATCGCCTGAACGATGGCCGGTGTGCCCGCCTCGAAGCGATGCGGCGGCTTGGCATAGGTGATCTCGTCCTGCTTGACGTAGCCGATCATCTCGCCGCCGCCCTGATAGGGCCGCATGGACTCGAGGAGGGCCTTCTTGCCGTACAGCACGCCGATCCCGCTCGGGCCGTAGAGCTTGTGGCCGGTGAGCGCGTAGAAATCGCAATCGAGATCCTGCACATCGACGGGAAGATGCACGGCCCCTTGCGCGCCATCGACGAGAACCGGGATGCCGCGATCATGGGCGATGCGTACCACCTCCTTGACGGGAACGATGGTGCCGAGCACGTTCGACATCTGGGTGATGGCGATCATTTTGGTGCGCGGGCTGATCAGCTTCTCGAATTCGTCGAGCAGGAAGTTCCCCTCGTCGTCGATCGGCGCCCATTTCAGGACCGCGCCCTGCCGCTCGCGCAGGAAATGCCAGGGCACGATGTTGGAGTGGTGCTCCATGATGGTGATGAGGATCTCGTCCCCCTCCCCGATATTCGGGGTGCCATAGGACGAGGCGACGAGGTTGACCGCTTCGGTCGCGTTGCGGGTGAAGATGATCTCCTCGTCGGAGCGCGCGTTGAGGAAGCGGCGCGCGCTCTCGCGCGCCTTCTCGAAATTGGCGGTCGAGAGGTTGCTCAGGTAGTGCAGCCCGCGATGGACGTTCGCGTATTCCTCGCCATAAGCGCGCTGGATGGTCTCGAGCACGACCTTAGGCTTCTGCGCTGAGGCGCCATTATCGAGATAGACGAGAGGCTTGCCGTTCACCTCGCGGGAGAGGATGGGGAAATCGGCGCGGACCGCCGCGACGTCGAACGGGGCTTCGATCGCTTTGATCTCCTTGGACTTTGGCGTGAGGACCGTCATCGGTCGCTCCCTTACTCAGGCCTCGCGCCGAGCCATTCGGCAGAAGAGGCCGCGAGCGCCTCGCGCAGGTTCTCGTGCTCGATGCGATCGAGCGCCTCGCCCACAAAGGCCTGGATCAGGAGCGCACGCGCCTCATCCTCGGGGATGCCGCGCGCCTCGAGATAGAACAAGAGGTCTTCGTCGATCTGGCCGGAGGTCGAGCCATGGCCGCACACCACGTCGTCGGCGAAGATCTCAAGCTCGGGCTTGGAATCGAACTCGGCCGTCTCCGAGAGCAGAAGCGCCTGGGCCATCTGCTTGCCATCGGTCTTCTGCGCATCCGGCGCCACGATGATCTTGCCCTGGAAGATGCCGCGCGCTTCGCTATCGAGCACCCCCTTGAACAGCTCGCGGCTGGTGCAACGCGGCACGGCATGCTCGACGAGCAGCGTCGTGTCGCAATGTTGGCGGTTGCGCATGAGAAGAGCGCCAGAGATGTCGAGAGACGAGCCTTCACCAGAGAACCGCGCGAAGGTCTGGTTGCGGACGAGCGCAGCGCCAGTCGAGAACTGGAAGGCGTTGTAGCGGGCGTCAGTCCCGATCTCGACCAAAGCGGTGCCGAGATGGACGGTATCGTCCCCTTCCCGCTCGATCTTGATGTGGTCGATCGCGGCCTTGGTGCCGACGCGGAGCTCAGTCACCGCATTCCGCTGGAGACCCCTCAGCCTCCCGAGGCTCGCATGACTCTCGATCAGAGTCGCGGCGCTCGAAGGCTCTGCGAGCACGAGGCTGCGCGTGAAGATCGAGGCAGGTTCTCCAGTGCCGTCGAGATGAATGACATGGATCGCCTCGTCCAAGGTGACGCCCTCGCCGATGCGCAAAGCAACGCCACCCGTCATCAGGGCGGTGTTGAGGGCAACCACGGCATCGTCGGGGCGCGCGTTCACTGCGCCAAGCGCCTGATTCAGCCAATCCGCAGGCTTCTCGAGCGCCTCGGTAAGCGAGACCACCTCGACGCCAGCAGCCTTGAGCGCGGCAAGGTCGGAGAGATCGACCCTCAACTCACCTTCGACGATGAACAAGCGGAAGGCGGGAAGGGCCGCCAGCCCAGCGCCCAGCGCCCGTTTGACATCGGTCGCATCGATGGGAAGTCCGGCGGCGCGGATGAGCGGATGGATTTCGCCGAGAAGCGAACGGAGGTCGGTATATTTCCAGGCCTCGATGCGCCGATGCGGCAAGCCGAGGCGCCCATACGCTTCGATCGCCTTGTCCCGCAGGCCTGCCACGAAGGGATCGCGGGCGCCGGGGAGCGCAGCGCGGGCGGCATCGAACATGTCGAGATAAGCCTGCTCAGCCTTGGTGCGGAACTGCTGGACCGGCAACTCCATCGCGCGATCCTTAAGCGGCCTTGCCGCCGAACTCGGCGTAGCCCGACTGCTCGAGCTCAAGCGCAAGCTCAGGACCGCCTGAACGGGCCACCCGCCCGTCATGCATGACATGCACGCGGTCCGGCACGATGTAGTTCAGGAGCCGCTGATAATGGGTGATGACAAGCATCGAGCGCTCCTTGGAGCGGAGCGCATTCACGCCCTCGGCGACGATGCGCAGCGCATCGATGTCGAGACCAGAATCCGTTTCGTCGAGGACGCAGAGCGACGGCTCGAGCAGCGCCAT
>JBLMXO010000371.1:0-4803 GCA_050257815.1 Actinomycetota bacterium | reverse complement strand
GCCGATGCGAGCACGGTGTCGGGAATCATCTCGGCGTCGAGCAGCTGCGGCTTGCCGATGGTGAGCGTGCCGGTCTTGTCGAACACGACCATGTCCGTTTCGGCGATGCGCTCCAATCCATCTGCGGCCTTGACCATGATGCCTTGACGGAACAAACGGCTTGCGGCTGCAATCTGCACCGCCGGCACGGCGAGAGCGAGAGCGCACGGGCAGGTGATGATGAGCACGGAGATGGCGTAGGTCAGTGCCGTCTGCCACGACGCGCCTACAAGCATCCAGCCGAGGAACGTCGCGAGGCCTAGGCCATGGACCGCCGGCGCATAGATCGCCGCCGCACGGTCTGCGAGCTTGCGATAGCGCGCCTTTCCTTGCTCGGCCGCAAGCATCAGCCGGCTGATCTCGGCAAGCAGCGTCGCGTTGTCTGCGGCGGTGACCTCGATTTCGAGCGGCTGGCCGAGATTGAGAGTGCCGGCATAGATCTCGGCACCGGGTGCAACACCAACCGGCGCCGTCTCGCCGGTGATCAGGCTCTGGTCAATCTCGCCTTTGCCAGCGCGGACCACACCGTCGGCGGCAACCCGCTCTCCTGTCGCAACAAGCAGGCGGTCGCCCGGGAGAAGCGCGTGTCCCGCAACAATGCGGTGCGCACCGTCAGGCTCGATAAGGGTCGCAATGCCACCCTGCAGGCTCAGGAGATTTTGCGCTTCGCTCCGTGCCCGCACGCGCAGTGACTCATCGAGAAAGCGCCCCACCAAAAGGAAGAACAGGAGCGACACCGCGGCATCGAAATAAACCTGAGGGTTGCCAACCATAGTCTGGTAAAGGCTCATCCCCGTCGCGAGCAGGATCGCAAGCGAGATCGGCACGTCCATGTTGAGGCGGCGGCCCTTCAGCGCGCCGAGGGCCGAGGTGAAGAAGGGTTGGCCGGCATAAGCCACGGTCGGCAGAGCGATGAGGGCCGACAACCAGTGGAACATCGAAACGAGCGCCGGATCCATGTCGCCGCCCTCTCCGGCCCATACCGAGATCGACAGCAGCATGATGTTCATGGCGGCAAAGCCCGCCACTGCGACACGCCGGAGCAGATAATTCTGCCGCGCGGTATCGCGATCCCGCTTGGCGGCTTCGATCGGCGCAGCAACGAAACCAGCACGCTCGAGGGCGGCAATGAAGTCAACCTCGCCAGCACGATTTCGGTCGTAAGTGACGCTCAGCCGCTTCGCCGCGAGTGAAGCGCGCGCGGTTTCGACCCCTTGCACGCTGCGCGCCGCGCGCTCGACCGAGCGCATGCAGCCGCCGCAATGCATGTTCTCGACGGCAAGCGTCAGCATGCCGCGGTCGGTGACCGGGTGGGCTGCCTCCGCCTCTTGGGCGAGGCGCCCCGGCGAGGCATGGACAGTCATGGGTTTTCTGGGACGTAAAGGCGCTGTTTCAGCCGGAACGCGCTTTGGCGCTTCTCATCCTCCTCGCGCGACGCCATGGCGACGACCCAGACTCCAGGAGCCAGCCCGACATCGGCCGAATAAACGCCCTGCGATACTTCCTTGAGGCGGAGATGGCGATCGTCCTTGTTGGTCGCGGGCCGGCTCAGCATCACCGCGACATGCAGTCCAGAGACCGGCTCGGCGGCCTTGTCGATCAGGCTGATACGAAGCTGTTTCAAGTGAGCGTCGTAGGCCACCGCCGTTCGCCACCCTCGCTCGGCCTGGCGCTCGTCGGCCTTCAGCATCTCGTTATAGCGGAGCCCCTTGCGGTAAGGGTTGGAAGTGTCGCCGCCGCTGAAGGTCGACAGCGCGAAATAGACGAAGACGCCATTTACGATGAACATAACGCCGAAGAAGACGCAGAGCACCATCAGGACATGGCGTCCCTTGAGCTCTCGTGTGAACCAACCCTCCTCCGTCATCGCTCAGGCCCCTGGAAATTCGCCGCGTGCTCGGCCTCGGTTCCCGTCGAAATATCGGTAACGGTGAAGAAGAATTCTGTCGTCGCGTCGGGAAGTGCCGCATAGGCCGCTTTGTCGAGCGCGACATAGACGCGGACGGATTGGAGCTCATCAGGTGCTACTTCTATCACTGGTTGGTTTTCGCGCTCGTGTCCGACGACGGTGAGCGTTGCCCCGGCAAGTCCTTGCACCCCGAGCTTGAAGCTATGCGGCTGATAGAGCTTGTTCAGAAGCTTGACCGTATAGCCGTTGCGCAATCCGCCATCCGAGAGCTTGACCCAGATGGGATTGCGATCATGCAGCACGCTGACCTCGAGCTCGGGCCTGAGCAGCAACGCCGTCAGCATGATCGCCCCGACCATAGCGATCAGGGTGGCATAGAGGATCACGCGTGGACGCAGCCAATGGACCGGAAGGATCTCCGGGCCAGTGTGCTCGAGGTTACGGACGGTATCGTAGGCGACGAGCCCACGTGGCCTGCCCACTTTGTCCATAATCTCGTTGCAAGCGTCGATGCATAGCGCACATTGGATGCATTCGAGCTGCGAGCCGTTACGAATGTCGATTCCGGTGGGACAGACCGCCACACACTGCCGACAGTCGATGCAATCACCGCGCCCTTCCCAGGATTGCCCCGTCTTGTGCGGCCCGCGCGGCTCACCGCGCCAGGCGCGATAAGAAATGAGTAGCGAATCGTGGTCGACCATGCCGCCCTGGATGCGAGGCCAGGGACACATATAGATACACACCTGCTCACGGGCGATGCCGCCGAGTAGGTAGGTCGTCGCCGTGAACACCCCTATGAACGTATAAGCGAGCATCGGCGCGTCGAAATGGAGCAGCTGGCGAGCGAGCGTCGGCGCATCGGCGAAATAGAATACCCACGCGCCGCCAGTTGCTACGGCGATCAGAAGCCAAGTGAGGTGCGTCGCGCCCTTGCGCCATATCCACTCGAAGGTCCACGGCTCCTTGTCGAGCCGCATGCGTGCGTTGCGGTCACCCTGGAAGAAGCGCTCGACCGCGATCATCAGGTCGGTCCACACCGTCTGCGGACAGGTATAGCCACACCACATGCGCCCTGCGATCGTGGTCACAAGAAAGAGCGAGAGCGCGGCGAGAACGAGAAGGCCGGTGATGTAGTAAAATTCCTGCGGCCAGATCTCGAGGAAGAAGAAGAAGAAGCGCCGCGAGGGGAAATCGATCAACACCGCCTGGTTCGGCAGATACGGCCCGCGATCCCAGCGTATCCACGGCACGAGGTAGTAGATCGAGAGCGTGACCGCCATGACGATCCACTTGACGGTACGGAACGTGCCGTGCGCCCGCTTCGGATAAACTTTGACGCGCGTGGCGTAAAGGGATTGGCGCTCGATTGTCGGCGCCTCACTCCGTTCGATTCCTGGTGCCGCTTCTGCCATGCGAGAGGCCGACGCTTGCCCGGGAACGGCAATGCCGTCCGGACTCTTCTGCATCCTTTCCATTAACATGTCTGTGAGACTCTAGGCTATTGGCCCCCGCCAAGCGAATGCACGTAAACGGCGAGTTCCTTGATGGTCTCGGGGTCAAGACGACCACCCCACGCCGGCATCACACCACCGCGTCCGCCCCTGATGGTGTTCATGATCGTCGTCTTGTCGCCGGCATAGAGCCAAAGCTCGTCACTCAAATCAGGCGCGCCGATTGCCTGATTGCCCTTGCCTTCGGGACCGTGGCAAGGCGCGCAGGTAGAAGCGAAGATCTTGCTTCCGCGCTCAGCTGCCTCCTTATCGTCGGCATGACCCGATAAGGACAGCACGTACTCGGCAACGTCGGCGATCTGTGGCTCCTGTAGCACGCCCATCTTGCCAAAGGCCGGCATCTGGGCGCCAGGACTCCGAGTCTCGGGATCATTGGCCCTGACGCCGTGCGTGATGGTCTGATGGATGGCAGCGAGCGTGCCGCCCCACAGCCAAGAATCGTCGCGGAGATTAGGATATCCGAAGGCACCTTGCGCGCCGCGACCGTGACAGGGCGCGCAATTGTCGCCGAACGCCGCCTCTCCCCCTGCGAGCGCGAAATTCAACAGCTCCGGATTGGCGGTGATCGCGTCGAGATCACTCTTGGCTATCTGCTCGCGATACACTGCCTGCGCCGCTTTAGCCGCTTTCAGCTGCTCGGCCACTGTCTCGCGCTGGCTATAGCCGAGAAACCCCTTGGTGTAGCTCGAAACCAACGGCCAAGCCGGCATCAGCAGCCAATAACCGATCGCCCAGACGATGGTGGCATAGAACGTCCACAGCCACCACTTGGGAAGCGGCTTGTTCAGCTCGTGGATACCGTCCCATTCATGGCCGGTGGTCTCTGGCTCAGTCGCGGCTTCGTGCTTCTTGGCCATGGGGCTTAACCGTCTTTCTCGTCGCTATCAGGGTCCTTCTCGAGCGGAAGCCTGGCCGCTTGCTCGAAGCGCTTCTTGTTGCCGGGCCAAAACGCATAGAGGAGCACCCCGGCAAACAAGACAACAAAGAAGATCAGCGCGACGACTTGGGAAACCGAAGCCACCTGGTCGTAGCTCATGGGCAAGCCTCACCTCAGATTGGGGCCAGCAGCATCGAATGTCGCAAAATTCACGAGCGTGCCTAGCATCTGCAGATAGGCGATGACCGCATCTGCCTCGGAGATGTAGCGCGGATCTCCATCGAACTGCCTCACTTGCGCCTTGGGATAGCGTGCGAGGAAGTCTTTCAGACCCTCGGCATTGGGATCGACCTGCCGCTGGATATCTGCCTTTGCATCGTTGATGTCGTCATCTGTATAAGGCACCCCTTCCTCACGCAGTACCGTAAGGCGATCGGCGATGTCTTTATAGTCGAGCTCGCGCT
>JBLMXO010000370.1:0-2923 GCA_050257815.1 Actinomycetota bacterium | reverse complement strand
CGGCCGCGATTTGGCGTTCAATCTTGGCGCGAAGTTTCATGAGTTCTACGCTCGGCTTTGTGCCATTCGGTTTAGGCGATGAGAGCTCGGCGTCGATCTCGTCTCTCCGCGACCACAGACGTTTGAGCTCCGCCTCTGCGGCGCTCGCAATCTTGCGCGCGGCCTTGGCACGCTCCTCGGCCGCGACGGCGAGCCGTCGCGCCTCCTTGCGGTGGGCTTCAGCTTCCGCCTTGGGGCGCTCGTCTGCACGCTTCTCGCCTGTGCCTAGGACCTTGTCGCGATAATCGTCGAGACTACCGTCGAACTCCTTGGCCGTCCCGCTATCGACCAGCACGAGCCGGTCGGCGATCAGCCCGAGCAGATGACGGTCATGACTCACCACGACTACGGCGCCACCGAACTCCGTCAACGCCTCGACCAGTGCATCGCGCGCATCGACGTCGAGATGATTGGTCGGCTCGTCCAGAATCAAAATATGCGGCGCATCACGCGTGATAAGCGCGAGCGAGAGCCGCGCTCGCTCGCCGCCAGAAAGTTGGCGCACGGCGAGATTGGCCTTATCACCGGAGAAGCCGAAGCGACCGAGCTGCCCGCGCACCTCGCCCGGCTTGGCGCCGGGCATGAGCCGCTCCATATGCTGAAATGTCGTTTCGCCGGGAACCAGCTCCTCGATCTGATGTTGGGCGAAATAACCAACCTTAAGCTTGCCGCTTGCGGCGATCGTTCCGCTGAGCGGCTTGAGTTGGCCCGCGATCAGCCGGGCTAACGTCGTCTTGCCGTTGCCGTTGCGGCCGACGAGGGCGAGCCGGTCGTCGGGATCGATGCGCAGATTGAGCCGTGACAGCACAGGTTTGTCCGCAACGTAACCGACGGAAGCGTTCTCGAGCACGATCAGCGGCGGCCGCAGCTCCTTGGGGCTCGGGAAGTCGAAGGCTACCGATGCATCTTCGACCACGGTCTCGACCGGCTGCATGCGGTCGAGCGCCTTCAGCCGGCTCTGCGCCTGACGCGCCGTGTGCGCCTTGTAGCGCCAGCGATCGACATAGGCCTTGAGCTTCTTTGCCCTTGCCTCCTGCTGCGCGCGCTCAGCCTCGGCTTGCGCTCGCCGCTCATGCCGAAGCCGCGCGAAGGCATCGTAGTTGCCGGGATAGAGCGTGAGGGTGCCGCGCTCCAGATGGAGGATGTAATCGGCCACGTTGTTCAACAGGTCGCGCTCATGGCTGACCACGATGAGGCTGCGCCGATAAGACTTGAGAAAGGTTTCGAGCCAAAGCGCGGCTTCGAGATCGAGATGGTTCGATGGCTCATCGAGCAGGAGGAGATCGGGCTCGGAGAAGAGCAGAGCGGCGAGCGCCACGCGCATGCGCCAGCCACCCGAGAATGACGCGAGCGGCCGATGCTGGTCTTCTTCCGTAAAGCCGAGACCGGCAAAAATGCGCGAGGCGCGCGCCGGCGCTCCATGCGCGTCGATCGCGTTCAGCCGCTCATGGATCTCGGCGATGCGGTGGGCGTCAGCGGCATGCTCGGCTTCCGCCAGAAGCTCTGCGCGCTCGGTCGCGGCAGCAAGCACCGTCTCGAACGGCGTCCCCTCGCCGCCCGGCGCTTCCTGCGCGAGATAGCCGATGCGCGTGCCCGACGGGGCCTCGATGCTGCCCTCATCGGCCTCATACATCCCGGCGATTAGCTTGAGCAGAGTCGATTTGCCCGCCCCGTTGCGTCCGACCAGCCCGACCCGAGCTCTCGGCGGCAACGACGCCGACGCGTGATCGAGGATGAGGTGGCCTCCGAGACGGAGCGAGACGCCGTCAACAACGAGCATGATGACGTGAGCCGCAGCGCCGCATCACCTCGAGCGCTTCTTGAGGAAGCTCTCCAGCACGCGCGTCAGCATCGGCACCCCGGACTTGACCACCTGCTTGACCACGGTCTCGCCGAAGCTGTCGCTGCGCCCGCCGCCGCTTGTCTTTTTGGCGCCCTTATCGTCGGCTTCGGCCGCCTTGGTCTCCGCCTCCTCCGCGCTTCGCTTCTGCAGAATCTCGGACGCCGACTCGCGGTCGACGGTCTGATCATAGACGCCGGCGACCAGGCTCGCCCGCATCACCGCCTTGAGCTCGGCGTCGGTGATGGGTCCGACACGCGAATTCGGCGGCTTGACCAATGTCTTCTGCACGATCGTCGGCTGCCCCTTATCGTCGAGGGTCGAGACGAGCGCCTCGCCGATGCCGAGCTCCATGATCGCCTTCTCGGTGTCGAAGGCGGGATTGGCACGGAAGGTGGTCGCCGCAGCCTTCACCGCCTTCTGCTCAAGCGGCGAGAACGCGCGCAAAGCATGCTGAATGCGATTGCCGAGCTGGCGCGAAACCGTGTCGGGAATATCGAGCGGGTTCTGAGTCACAAAGTAAACGCCGACGCCCTTCGACCGGATGAGTCGCACCACCTGCTCGACCTTCTCGAGCAGGGCCTTCGGCGCATCCTTGAACAGGAGATGCGCCTCGTCGAAGAAGAACACGAGCTTAGGCTTGGGCGGATCGCCCACCTCAGGCAGTTGCTCGAACAACTGCGACATGAGGAAGAGCAGGAAGGTCGCGTAAAGGCGAGGCGACTCCATGAGCCTCTCGGCCGACAGCACGCTGATATAGCCGCGCCCGTCAGACGCAACGCGCATCAAGTCGCTGATCTTGAGCGCGGGCTCGCCGAAGAAATGCTCTGCGCCCTGCTGCTGTAGCACAAGCAGCGAGCGCTGGATCGAGCCGACCGATGCCTTGGTGATGTTCCCGTACTGGGTGGTGAGCTCGCCGGCGCGATCAGCCAAGTTCTGCAGCAGCGACTGCATGTCCTTGAGATTGATCAGGGGAAGTTTCTCATCGTCGGCGATCTTGAAGGCGATGTTGAGCACGCCTTCTTGCGCCTCGCTGAGATCCAT
>JBLMXO010000369.1:0-3134 GCA_050257815.1 Actinomycetota bacterium | reverse complement strand
CGAGGCGAAGCCCCTCATCGATGATGGCGGCGAAGGCATCGGCCGTGCGCTCGGCCTGGCCGAGCAGCTTCGGGATCTCGCCCATGAAGCGCCCGACGCTGACGGCGCCCTCGGCCGCTGCTTCGAGCCTCGCGCCGGGGCCGAGTTCCTTCTCCATCCATTCGCGCACCACGGGCTCGGCCACGACCCAGATATTGAGGTTGGGATCGAGGCTCCGCCCTACCCCTTCGACCACGACCATGGTCTTTTGCAGGAGGAGAAGCTCGGGCCGAGTCTGCATGTCGAACACTTCGGTATATTGGAAGAGCTGGCCGAGCAGTTGCGCCATCGAGATCTCGCTCGCCGGCCGGTCCATGATCGGCTCGCCGATGGCCCGCAAGGCTTGGGCGAATTGCGCCACCGCGTGCTTCCTCGGCACGTAGCCCGCCTCGAAATGCACCTCGGCCACTCGCGTGTAGTTGCGGTTCAGGAAGCCATAGAGGATCTCGGCGAGGAAACGCCGTTCCTTGGCGCCAAGCCGCCCCATGATGCCGAAATCGACGGCGACGATCCGGCCCTCGGCGTCGACGAAGAGATTGCCGGGATGCATGTCGGCATGGAAGAAGCCGTCGCGCATGGCGTGGCGGAGGAAAGTCTGCATCAGGCGCGCGCCAAGAGCGTTGAGGTCGTGGCCCGCTTGGCGAAGCGCGCCGTGGTCGGCGATCGGGATGCCGTCGATCCATTCGAGCGTGAGCACGCGGCGCGCACTCCGCGTCCAGTCGACGACCGGTACACGGAAGCCCTCGTCGTTCTTGGTATTCTCGGCCATCTCGGAGATGGCGGCAGCCTCCATGCGGAGGTCCATCTCGATGGCGACAGATCTAGCGAGCGTGTCGACGACAGCGACGGGCCTCAGGCGCCGCGAGCGCGGATGGAAGCGCTCGATCATGCGAGCGGCGAAGAAATAAGAGTCGAGATCGCGCTGGAAGCGCTGCTCGATGCCGGGCCTGAGCACCTTCACCGCGACGGGCTTGAGCGAGCCGTCGGGTTCACGAACCTTCGCCTTGTGGACCTGCGCGATCGAGGCCGCGGCGACCGGAGGCCCGAACTCGGCGAAGATCTTGTCGATCGGGCTCCCTAGAGCATCCTCGATCGCATGCCGCGCGTCGGCCTGCGAGAAGGGCGGCAGCCGGTCCTGAAGGGTGGCGAGGTCGGCGGCAAGCTCCCGCCCGATGATGTCGTCGCGCGTGGCGAGAAACTGGCCGAGCTTGATGTAGGAAGGCCCGAGCGACGTGAGCGCGGCCGAAAGCTTCGCCTCGTTGGCGTCATCGCCAGTACCGTTCTTCCTAAGCGGCGAGGTCACGCGGCCAAACAGGCGAAGGGGCGCCGGCATGTTCCGGTCCTCGGGGAAGGCGCGCGCGCCAGACCAGGCGAGCACGGCGCCGGCCCGCGTCAATCGCACCATGTCGGCAATGGCATTCACGTCGTCGGCCTCATCACAGTCGCCAGGCTGAGTGGATGGCGGCGATTCCACCGGTCAGATTGCGATAGCGTACGCGCTCGAAGCCAGCAGTCTCGATCAGCCGCATGAAGGTTTTCTGATCGGGGAAGCGGCGGATGCTCTCAACGAGATAGCGATAGGACGCGGAATCGCCAGCGACAAGAGCGCCGAGCGCAGGGATCGCGTTGAAGGAATAGGCGTCATAGAGCGTGTCGAGCAGAGGCATTTCGACGCTCGAGAATTCGAGGCAGAGAAAGCGGCCGCCGGGCTTCAAGACGCGGAAGGCTTCCGCCAAGGCCTTGTCGATATGGGTGACGTTGCGGATGCCGAAGGCGATCGTGTAGGCATCGAAGCTCCAATCGGCGAAGGGAAGGCACTCGGCGTCGCCCTGAACGAAGGACAGCCGGTCGCCGAACCGATCAGCCCGCGCCCGCCCCGCTTCCATCATCTCCACGCTGATGTCGCATATCAACGCACGGGTGCCCGAGCCTGCCGCTTCGAGGGCCTTCCGCGCGATATCGCCAGTGCCGCCGGCGACATCGAGCAGCGCATAAGGAATGGCGCTTTTCGGCAGTGCGATCTCACTCACGAAATCGCTTTTCCACAGCCGGTGGAGCCCGCCTGACATCAGGTCGTTCATCAGGTCGTAGTTGCGGGCGACCCTGGCAAAGACCTGGTTGACCAGGCCTTGCCTCGCATCTTCGGGGACCGAAGCGAAGCCGAAGCTCGTTTTCCGCCCACCAGGGCCAGCGTTTTCAATGTCTTTGGACATGGGAAGCGGACAATAGCGCAAGGCCCAAGTTCAGGCTATTGTTGCACCGCAACGGAACCTCTTTTGCGTTGCGGTATATATCATGCCTGAGCTTCCTGAGGTCGAAACGGTGCGACGGGGCCTAGAGCCGATCCTGGTCGGCAATGAATTCGCGCGCGTTGAGCAGAGGCGGAAAGACTTGCGCTTTCCCTTGCCCAAGCATTTCGCGGAGCGGCTTGAGGGGCGGAAAGTGAAGGCGCTCGACCGCCGGGCGAAATACCTCTTGGCAAGACTCGACGATGGCGAGGTGCTCGTCATGCATCTTGGCATGACAGGCCGGTTCGCGATCGACCACGCCAATGGCGAGGCTGAGACGCCCGGCCGCTTCGCGCACGCCGCGGCCGAGACGCCGAAGCACGAGCATATCGTCTTTCATCTCGGCGAT
The DNA here is from genome assembly GCA_050257815.1 of Actinomycetota bacterium. Lineage (GTDB taxonomy): Bacteria > Pseudomonadota > Alphaproteobacteria > Rhizobiales > Methyloligellaceae > Methyloceanibacter. The sequence goes on along the minus strand of JBLMXO010000369.1, from coordinate 458 downwards.
GGCGCGACGATCCGCTACTCGGATGCGCGCCGCTTCGGGTTCATGGACCTCGTGCAAGCCGACAAGCTCCCGGCCCATGCGCTCTTCAAAGGCCTCGGCATCGAGCCGCTATCCTCGTCCTTCACGCCTGAATGGCTCGCGGCGAAACTTAGGGGCAAGAAGACATCGATCAAGGCTGCGCTTGTCGATCAAAGGCTGATCGCGGGGCTCGGCAATATCTATGCCTGCGAGGCGCTCTTTCGGGCGCGCATTTCGCCGAAAAGGCTTGCCGGTACGCTCGCAACGAAGACCGGGAAACCGACCAAGGAGACAAACGCGCTGGTCGAAGCCGTAAAGATTGTGCTCGAGGATGCCATCAGAGCCGGCGGTTCGTCGCTCAAAGACTATAGGCGCGCAGACGGCTCGCTCGGAGAGTTCCAGCACCGATTCAAGGTCTACGGACGCGAGGGCAAACCCTG
>JBLMXO010000368.1:0-3798 GCA_050257815.1 Actinomycetota bacterium | reverse complement strand
ACCGGCTCTCGTTATGGCCGAATCGGGTTCAGTCCCCGCGGGCTGAGTTGCATCAGTCGCCCGCGGAACTCCCCAAAGCACAGATTCCGCCGACGGGCATCTTCAATGGCGATGAAGCCAGTATCAGGACGTTTTGCAGGCCGATTTCCTGGTAGTTCGATGTTTCCAGGGTTGATGTTCAGGCCAGGGCCGAGAGGCGCCCTGCCATTCATGGGGCGAGGACGGTTCAATGTCGCCGCCCTCGGCAGGCGCTTTCAGCCTCCCAAGATCTACGGCAAGCTTGGCCCGCTCGAAGTGAGGCTCGCGCGCAAGAAAAGCGAGATCAGACGCGCCCAACGGCTCCGCTACAAGGTCTTCTACGAAGAGATGTCGGCTATCCCTGGTGCGCTCGCCATGCTGTCGCGGCGTGACGAGGATGCCTATGACGCGGTGTTCGACCATTTGCTGGTGATTGACCGCGGCGATGCTTCCGACGGGCGACGCTGGCGGCCTTCCAAGGTCGTCGGCACCTATCGCATGCTGCGCCAAGACGTAGCCGAGCTGAACGATGGTTTCTATACGCAAGGCGAATACGACATCGCTCCCTTGCTTGCGGCCAAGCCCGATTACAGCTTCATGGAGCTTGGACGCTCCTGCGTGCTCAAGCCTTATCGCAACAAGCGCACGCTCGAGCTTCTATGGCAGGGTGTGTGGTCCTACGTGCGCGAGCATGGTGCCGACGTGATGATCGGATGTGCGAGCTTCGAGGGCACCGATCCGACCACTCACGCAGAGGCGCTGAGCTTCCTCTATCACACCGCCCTTGCGCCGGAGGATTGGCGCGTGCGTGCGCATAGCCACCTCCGTGTCGACATGAACATGCTGCCGCGCGAGCGGGTCAATGCGCGCAAGGCGCTGAAGGCGTTGCCACCCTTGATCAAGGGCTATCTCAGGCTTGGCGCCTATGTCGGCGACGGTGCGGTCATCGACCATCAATTCGGCACGACCGACGTCTTCATCATCATGCCGGTCGAATCGATCAAAACACGCTACTTCGCCCATTTCGGCGCCCCCGACGGGATCTCCGCCACGGGCACGCTCGAGTTCGCCGAGCTCAACTAGACCTGGCTGACTGAGCCCGTTTGACGGGGTCGCAGGGCGATCCTAAATTCGCCCTGCTATGCAACATGCTGACGCCAACGAACTGCGGGCAGCGGCGGAAGCCGCTCTTCCCCTCCGCCAGCTGAACGAACGCTCGCGCGAGATCTTCAAGCGCATTGTCGAGACCTATCTTGCGACCGGAGAGCCGGTCGGCTCACGCAACCTCTCGCGCGCGCTGCCCATGACGCTGTCGCCGGCTTCGGTGCGCAATGTCATGTCCGACCTCGAGAGCCTTGGCCTCATCTATGCGCCGCACACGAGCGCCGGCCGGTTGCCCACGCAGACCGGCTTGCGCCTGTTCGTCGACGGTCTGCTCGAGATCGGGGACGTCAGCGAGGAGGAGCGCGGCCAGATCGAGAGCCGCATGGCCGGCGCCGGCAGGCGCCGCGCTGCTGAGGACTTCCTCGCCCAGGCGGGAGAGATGCTCTCGGGGCTGTCGCGCTGCGCCGGTGTGGTTTTGGTCGACAAGCAGTCGAAACGCCTGAAACAGGTCGAGTTCGTCAATCTCGGCGGAGGTAAGGCGCTCGCTGTGCTCGTCAGCGAGGACGGCGACGTCGAGAACCGCATCATCTCGGTGCCGGAGGAGCTGCCGGTCTCCTCGCTGCACGAGGCCTCCAACTACATCAACGCGCGTATCGCCGGATTCACGCTGGCCGAGGCGCGCGCCCGCATCGAGACCGAGATAGAGCAGCGCCGGGCTCAGCTTGATGAGCTGACGGCCCGCATCGTGACCGAGGGGCTCGCCACCTGGTCGGGCAGCAGCGATGAGCAGAAGAGCCTCATCGTGTGCGGCCGTGCGCATCTTCTGGAAGACGTGAGGGCGATGGAGGACCTCGAGCGCGTGCGGCTTCTCTTCGAGGATCTCGACGCCAAGAAGGACCTGATCGAGCTGCTCGGGCTTGCCGAGCGTGCCGATGGCGTGCGCATCTTCATCGGCTCCGAGAACAAGCTGTTTTCGCTGTCGGGCTCGGCTCTGATCGTTTCGCCCTTCGAGGATACCGAGCAGAAGATTGTGGGCGTCCTTGGCGTGATCGGTCCGACGCGGCTGAATTACGCGCGCATCATTCCCATGGTTGATTACACGGCAAGGTTGCTTGGCCGCCTTGTCCCTTGATTTTTACTGCTCCACGGTCGATATCCCCCTTTGACTTCTCAACTCTCAACCGACTCATTTCGCCGAGGCGGGCATGCCCGACGACAAGACCGATCCGCGTGAGGCCAACGAGGATCAGGCAGGACCTGCCGATTCCCCGAAGGCCGAGACGCAAGCTGCCCCGGACGACGCCGGCGCTCAGCTGGGCGCCGACCTGAACGCGCTCCTCATGGAGAACGCGGACATGCGCGACCGCGTCTTGCGCACTATGGCCGACATGGAGAACTTGCGGCGTCGTACCGAGCGCGAGAAGGCCGACACAGCGCGCTACGCCATATCCAATTTCGCCCGCGACGTGCTGACCGTCGGCGACAATCTGAAGCGCACCATCGAGCATGTTCCCGCCGAGGCAACCGCTCAGGATCCCGCGCTGAAGAGTTTTCTCGAAGGCGTCGAGATCACCGAGCGCGAGTTGTTGAAAGTGCTCGAGCGTCACGGCGTGACTCAGATCGAGCCGCTCGGACAGCGTTTCGACCCGAATTGCCACCAGGCCATGTACGAGGTGCAGAACGCCGACGTGCCTGACGGTACCGTGGTCGACGTCATGCAGGCGGGTTACACGATCGGCGATCGCTGCTTGCGGCCAGCGCTCGTCGCCGTCGCCAAAGGCGGCGCGAAGCCCGCTGCGCAAACCGGCGGCAATGGCGCGCCCCAGCGCAAGGCCGCCAACGACGACTTCCCGCCCGACGACTGAGCGGCAGTCGATCTAAGTCAAACTCGGCCTCGTCACGCGGCGGAGCGTGAGATTGAATCTGCCACCCTCGGCCAGAAGGTGGGAGGTGCCGGGCAGGATGCGGTCGATGCCGTGATAAGCGAGCCGGTCCCCTCCGCCCAACACGACCACATCGCCTGACCTGAGCTCGATCGTGCGCGTCGCGTCCTTGCGCAATCGTCCGCCGACCCTGAAGATGCCGGTATCGCCGAGCGACACCGAGACCACCGGCGCGGCGAAATCCTCCTCGTCCTTGTCCTGATGCAGTCCCATCTTGGCAACGCCTGCATAGTAATTGACGAGGCAGGCTTCAGGCGGCGCCGGATAGCCCGCAACATCCTCCCAGAGATCGAGCAGACGCTTCGGCATTGGCGGCCAGGCCTTCCCCGTCACCGGGTGGGTGGCTTGATAGCGATAGCCGAGCTCCTTATCGGTGACCCAGCCAAGAGGCCCGCAATTCGTGATGCGCACCGACATCGGGTTGCCCGAGCGCGGCATGGTCGGGGTGAAGAGCGGCGCCTCGGTGATGATCCGTCGAAGCTCCGCCAAAAGCTCGGCCTGCATGGCGCGATCAAATCGTCCGGAAAAATACTTCATGTTGCTTTGCTCTGCCGCATGGCTGCCCTACGCTCAGGCTATTAAATAGCTTGAGGTGGCAACGCCAAGGAGTAGGTCGAGTGGCGAGCGAGGCGCTGAAGCTCAATCCTGACGGCTATGTTCACGCGCGGGATGCTGACGAATATCAGCGCCTGCGCGACCAGGCTCTGATGTGGCAGAGCGCGACCGAGGCGCT